>NZ_JBRUHR010000015.1:0-52438 GCF_053206925.1 Streptococcus dentiloxodontae
GAATCTTTCTAATGATGGTTTTGTCGCTTTTCATTATAAGTCATATGGGACTTTTTGTGTATACACTCAAAAAGCCCTATAATATCTGAATGAGATTTACCCACTACAGATATTATAGAGCCCTTTTAGTTTGCCTTTAATGTGTTTGTTGTAGTAAAAAATGTAATCTGTGATAGCTTGTTCGAGTTGAACAATGGACTTGAAAGATTTCTTGAAGCTATAAAATTATTTTTAGATTATTTAATAAAAGTAGGATAAAACAAAATTTTTGAGATATTTATATCAGAAAAATTGCACTTTTTTAATCTTAATGTTATAATGATGGCGGATGTAAGTTTTTAAGATAGCCAACTAAACTTGAAGGCTTTGTCTAAAATCTAATCGGAATTGGAGATACGATATTATGACTAAAAAACAATTGTTGTTGCCATTGGCAGTAGTTGCAGCACTTGCTTTGGTACTTGCAACTCAAGATGCTTTTTCTGTAAACTTTGGCTGGCCATGGTTCCGTTGGATTGTAGGTCTGTATTAAATTGCGATTGATAATGGGAATAGATTAGGAATAAAAAGCTTCATATAAAATTCATGAAGCTTTTTTGTGCTTTTTAGAAAAATGTTCTGAAAAAGTGATATTTGTGTTACAATGTAATGTAAAAGAATAAAAAAGGAGTTAGGATGATCGAAGATTTCTGGGGATTTTTCTGGGCAATAATGATAAGTGTCCTGAGGTCAGTAGTAATTTTATTAATCAGCAGAAGTATTTCTAACATACTGACTTCTTGGAAAGCCAGCCTTTTTGTTATACTTGGTGGGATTTCTCTCTCTTTTTTGCTGGGGGGAATTGGTGCAAATTTGGCAGTTCTTTTGATTTGGTATGTTTTAAACCGAAGAAGTATTACCCAGCAAAATCCGTTTATTTTTACTATTTTACCTTGGATATTTGTTGAGGTTATTAATAAAATATTGCAAGTTTATCTGCTTCCTATTTTTCTGCAGCTTAGTTATGATCAAGTAAGATCAAGCTACTTTTTAGTAGTGTTGTCACTTGTGGCAGTCTATCCTATTTTTGTTATTATAAAAAATACATTTCTTCTGGATTTTGAAGCCTTGAAGCAGGTTGAACGAAATAAAAATTATCGTACTCAAAATATTATTTTGACGGCTTTAACAGCTTTTTATCTCATCCTTTCAGTTATAATTCTCTATATGAGTCTTTATATTGACAATCAGCATCGAACGGATTTGGTACCTATTCCTGCAAATATAGGAGGGGTCTTATCTATTCTTTATGGTTTATTGTTTTTATATTTCTTTAGTTCTTTAAATAATTATTCGAAGCAGCAGGCAAAGGATAAGCTAGCTCTTGAAATGCATCGTCATGAGGAGAGCCTTGAAGAATATAGCTGTAAATTAGAACAGCTTTATCGTGAAATTTCTCAGGTCAAAAGAGACTATCAAATAGGTTTAAGAGAAATGGAAGATAGTATAGCGGTTCATGATATAGCAGGTGTTAAGGCTCACTATGCAGATTTGCTGGAAAAGTCAGGAGCTAATCTTAGCCTCACTAATTATGAGCTTTCTCGTTTAATTAATTTGGAAATTTCTCCATTGAAGAGTCTTTTCTCCGCTAAAATTTTAGAGGCTGAAAGTTTAGGCATTCAGGTTAAGTTAGAGCTACCGGATGTTATTAGTGATACTCAAATGGAAATTTTGGATCTAGTAGTTGTTTCTTCAATTTTTCTGGATAATGCTATTGAAGCCGCAGAGCTTTCAGAACAGCCTAGTCTCTCTATCGCCTTCTTTAAAGAAGATAATAATTTAATTCTTGTGATAACCAATACGACTCAGGAAGAAAATATAGCTATTTCCAAAGTCTTTCAAGAAGGTTATTCTAGTAAAGGCGAAGGCAGAGGACTTGGATTGGCCAAGGTGGATACTATCTTGAGTAAATATCCCAATATCCATTTAGAAACCCGAAGTAAAAATCATTATTTTACTCAGCTTTTAGTTCAGCAAGCCTAAAGATAGAAAGGAGGAGGCCGTATGATGTATCCCAATGAAACCGTTTTGGGAGCTGTTTTTGATATTTATTTCATGGGATTAACTATTGCTTCGGTTATCTTTATTTTTAAGCGGCTGTCCTCCTGTCGTTTACCGGCTAGCCGTTTTTATCCTTTTTTCTTTTTGATTTTATTGGTAAAATGGCTGAGCTTTCAAATTTTTCATTTCAATTTTCCAGATGTTATTTATTTGTTAATCTTAGCTTTCTGGGCTCTGCCTGATTTGACGAAGTCAGAAAAGATATTTTATGCTTTGTTACCGCCAATATTTGTGGATATCGTCTCAAGAGCTCTTAGCTACTATGTCTATCCATTTATATTCCATTGTGATGTTGGGGAAATTCCTCATCATCCTGGATTGATTATCACTTACATTATTGTTGTACCTACTTTTTTGCTTTTTCAAAAATTGTTTAATCTTAATGCAGATTTACAAAGTTACTCAGGACGTGAAGATAAGCAATATGACAAAATGCTGCTTAGAATTGATATTATCATGATTCTTTATTATCCTTTTATTTATTTTAAAGGGTTTAATTTACTGACCTCAGAAGAAATTAGTCGTATGAAGACATTTATGCCTGCTTATATTTGGTCAGGAATTGTTTTTCTGATATTTATCTTGGTTCGTTTCTTTGCCTATAGCAAGGAACTGCAAGACAGAAGAATTTTACAAGAACAAGAAGAACACCTGCACAATTTGGAAGCCTACAATCAGCAAATTGAAGCAGCTTATAAAAATATTCGTTCTTTCAAGCACGATTATGAAAATATTTTAATCAGTATGCAAAGCAGTATTGACAGCGGAGATTTTAATTTAATTGAACGTACCTATCAGGATGTCTTGAAAAAAGCTGGTCAGGATTTAATAGATGAGCGGTTTGATAAGGAAAATAATTTAAAGGACAAAGCTGACTAGCTTTTGAAAGAATGCGTTACCAAAGTTAACAGTTACAAGTTAGTCATAAGAAGTCATTTTAAAGTTTTGAAATTTACCTGTCATGATGAATTTCTTAATGTGTCCCTGAGTAAGAAATCAACAAATTTAAATATTATTTATAGAAAGGAGAACCTTATATGAATATTTATGTTTTAGAAGATGATCTTATACAGCAAACGCGAATTGACACTATTTTGAAGGGGCTGGCGTCAGAAGGCCTTTTTTCTCTCAAAAAACTAGAGGTTTTTTCTAAACCGCATAAACTTTTAGACAGCATTACTGAAAAAGGGAATCATCAAGTCTTTCTTTTGGATATTGATATTGACGGAGAGACTCGTAAAGGATTGGAAGTTGCAACAAAAATTCGTCAGCAGGATAGAAATGCTGTTATAATCTTTGTAACAACTCACTCAGAATTTGCACCTATTAGTTTTAGATATAAAGTTTCAGCTTTAGATTTTATTGATAAATCAGTCTCTGATGAACAATTCAGGCAAGAACTTAAGCAGACTTTGTGCTTTGTTAATGATAATATTGGCCGTCAAGATATCGGTGAAGAAATGTTTATTTTTGAGACAGCACAGGCTCGTGTTCAAGTTCCTATGCGCGATATTTATTATTTTGCAACTTCGACAACTCCTCACAAAGTAATGTTAATGACCAAGGATGAACGCTTAGAATTTTATGCTAATCTTGGTAAAATTATTGCAGAAAATGATCATCTTTTTTCCTGTCACCGGTCGTTTTTGATTAATCTTGATAACGTATATCGTGTTGATAAATCAGAACTATTGGTTTACTTTGAAAATGGGGATTCCTGTCCTGTTTCAAGGCTGAAGCTGAAAAATTTACTAAAAAAATGGTCAGAACACCAAACTGGCAGCAAATAGTATCTTTAATAGACAGAAATTTTGTCATTTTTAAAGACTAGTCGGATAAATATATTTAATATAACGAACTTAAATGCTTATAATAAGTTAAGCTTAATTGCTACTATAGAGATAAAAGATACCATTCATGACAAAAAAAAGACATTTTGTGAAATAGTATAGACAATTAAAGAGAAATAAATTATTATATTATCAAGATATGTGATTCGGAAATGAGATACCGTCAATCTTGTTAAAATCTACAGTACCTTACAAAGATAAACTAATGTACTTATATAACTTTTTCCTAATCCCCATTTCATTGACAGTTTTTTACCCATTACATATCTTTTATGATGTTAAAGAGGATAGAACACTTTTGTTCCGTCCTCTTTATTTTGTATTTGTTTGATTTAGTAGCCTGTCAAAAAAGTGATTTTCGTAATATGAAAATTGATGATTGGGACATTTTTTAACGCTAAACATTTTGGGAGTGAAAAAGGGCATTTTGAGATAAAAGGTTAATGATTACTGATACTCATGTTATACTGATAATCGGTTAGAGAAGAAAAGAATGAAAGATTTAAGCTTAATCCCCAAGCATAACTATTCCCTCTTTCATTCTGTTCACATAAATATTTGGTGTACTATCTCTACCGATGATGCTGTTGTTTGAAAAGCCTGTATAAGAATACAGGCTTTTCGGCATTTTATGGTATTAAATAAGCGGCACTTCCCAGTATTTGTTGTTTGATCTTGAATAATTTTATAGTATTTATAAAAATAAATGAAAAAAAATACAAAAAATGGTTGACAGATGGATAAATATTCAATACAATATAAAATATAAGGTGACAAAAGAAAACCTGAAATTATAAGAAAAGAGAAAAATCCTATGTCAAAAGAGAAAGTTATTTTAGCCTATTCAGGCGGTCTTGATACGTCAGTTGCCATTACTTGGCTCAAAAAAGATTATGATGTTGTTGCAGTTTGCATGGATGTCGGTGAAGGTAAAAACCTTGAATTTATTCATGATAAAGCTTTGACAGTTGGTGCTGTTGAGTCTTATGTGCTTGATGTTAAAGATGAATTTGCTGAGGAGTATGTCCTTCCAGCACTTCAAGCACATGCTTATTATGAGCAAAAGTATCCATTGGTTTCTGCTTTGAGCCGTCCAGTAATTTCTAAGAAATTGGTCGAAATTGCTCATAAGACAGGTGCAACAACAATTGCTCACGGCTGTACTGGTAAGGGAAATGACCAAGTGCGTTTCGAAGTTGCTATCGCAGCTCTTGATCCAAGTCTCAAAGTTATTGCTCCTGTCCGTGAATGGAAATGGTCTCGTGAAGAGGAAATTGAGTACGCTAAAGAAAATGGTGTACCAGTACCGGCTGATTTAGATAATCCTTACTCAGTTGACCAAAATCTCTGGGGTCGTGCTAATGAATGCGGTGTCCTTGAAAATCCATGGAATCAAGCACCAGAAGAAGCTTTCGGTATTACCAATTCACCAGAAACGGCTCCTGACCAAGCAGAATTTGTTGATATTGAGTTCAAAGCTGGCAAACCTATTGCTATTAACGGTGAGGAACTCAAGCTGGCTGACCTCATCCAAAAGCTCAATGTTATTGCTGGTAAACACGGTGTTGGGCGGATTGACCATGTGGAAAATCGTCTTGTCGGTATTAAATCACGTGAGATTTATGAGTGTCCTGGAGCCATCACGCTTTTGACAGCTCATAAGGAAATTGAAGATTTGACCTTGGTACGTGAGGTATCACACTTTAAACCAATTCTTGAAAATGAATTGTCCAATCTTATCTATAATGCTTTGTGGTTTAGCCCAGCAACGAAAGCCATCCTTGCTTACCTTAAAGAAACGCAAAAAGTGGTCAATGGTACTGCTAAAGTGAAACTGTACAAGGGTCATGCCCAAGTTGTGGCTAGAAAATCACCTAATTCACTTTACGATGAAAACCTGGCAACATACACATCTGCTGATAGTTTTGACCAAGATGCTGCTGTAGGCTTCATCAAACTGTGGGGCTTACCAACCCAAGTCAATAGTCAAGTAAATAATTAAAATGCAATAAGAAATTCTTCAGATAATGGCGGAACAAACTTACTCAGAAATAGCTAAAGCTTATTTCTGAGATGCTGAGCCTGATATAGCTCAGCTAAAGTTTGCACTAGGTTCTCAGCTTAAAACGATTTCCTTTTAAGCTGAGAACCTTCGCTGGAATCTATAACAAAAAAACGTTAGAAAAGTTTATCAGATAATCACAGTCAGAGAGCTGGATCTGAGACTCTTTTCTTATAACTTATCCATTTCGTAAAGGTGTTCAGAGAGGCACCTCGAACTTAAATAATGCTTTCTGAGAGAAGCCTTTAAGTAAACCGTCCTGTGAGGCATTCTAACAAGTCTGAGGTCGCTCCTTGGACTTGTTTGTCATAAAAGGAAGACTTTTATAACTACTCTATTTATTTATTACTAAGTTTTTAACGAAAAGAGAACAATTATGGCAGAAAATCATAAATTATGGGGCGGCCGTTTTGAGGCCGGTCTGGAAAAATGGGTGGAGGAGTTTGGTGCATCCATTTCCTTTGATCAGAAGATGGCAGAGTTTGATTTGAAAGGATCAATAGCTCATGTTACCATGTTGGGTGAAACGGGCATTATTAGTCAGGACGAAGCAGCACAGATTAAGGCAGGTCTGGAGGAGTTGCTGACCGACTATAAAGCAGGGAAGCTCACTTTTGACGTATCCAATGAAGACATTCATATGAATATGGAAAGTCTTTTGACAGCTAAAATTGGTTCGGTGGCTGGGAAGCTTCACACCGCTCGGTCGCGTAATGATCAGGTGGCGACAGATATGCACCTCTATCTCAAAGCCAAACTGGATGAAGTCATTGAAAAATTGCGCCATTTGCGCAGCACTTTGGTAAAGTTAGCAGATGAGCATACCTACACCATCATGCCAGGCTACACGCATTTGCAGCACGCGCAGCCGATTTCTTTCGGGCATCACCTTATGGCCTACTACAACATGTTTACGCGTGACAGTGAGCGTTTTGAATTTAATATCAAGCATGCGGATATCTCACCGCTTGGAGCAGCAGCCTTAGCAGGTACAACCTTCCCGATTGATCGTGAGATGACAGCGCAACTCATGGGCTTTACTAAGCCT
This sequence comes from Streptococcus dentiloxodontae, assembly GCF_053206925.1. NCBI lineage: Bacteria > Bacillati > Bacillota > Bacilli > Lactobacillales > Streptococcaceae > Streptococcus > Streptococcus dentiloxodontae. The sequence goes on from NZ_JBRUHR010000015.1 coordinate 7,061, forward strand.
TACAGTAACTCGCTGGATGCTGTGAGTGATCGTGATTTTATCTTGGAGTTTTTATCAAATGCCAGCATCCTTATGATGCACATGAGTCGGATCTGTGAGGAAATCATCAGTTGGTGTTCCAATGAATTTAAATTTGTGACTCTGTCAGATACCTTTTCAACAGGTTCGTCCATTATGCCGCAGAAGAAAAATCCTGATATGGCAGAGCTCATTCGTGGGAAATCGGGCCGTGTTTATGGCAATCTTTTTGGCCTTTTGACAGTCATGAAATCTCTGCCTTTGGCTTATAATAAAGACCTGCAAGAGGATAAGGAAGGCATGTTTGACACAGCTGAAACCATTACTGTAGCCATTGATATCTTGGCGGGTATGCTTAAGACCATGACGGTGAACAAAGAGCATATGGCTGAGTCTACCGAGAAAGATTTTTCAAATGCAACTGAATTAGCCGATTATCTGGCTAGCAAGAGCTTGCCTTTCCGTCAGGCGCATGAGATTGTCGGTCAGCTGGTCTTGGAATGCACCAAGAAAGGTATTTATCTTCAAGATGTGCCCTTTACGCGTTATCAGGAAATCTCTGATTTGATTGAGGCGGATATCTATGATACCCTTAAATCACACACGGCTGTTGAACGTCGTAATTCCCTTGGCGGTACGGGATTTGAGCAAGTCAACTGGCAGATTGAAGAAGCTAGAAAAACATTATAATTTTGGAAAAAAGACCTGAAATCATTGTAGTTTTGGGCTTTTTTGTCTTTTGTGATATAATAGTAACTAATTTTGATTAGTTGGAGTATGTTTTGAGAAAATCTTATCGCGTTAAGAAAGAAAAAGACTTTCAAGCGATTTTTGAACAGGGACACAGTGTCGCTAATCGCAAATTTGTCATTTACAGTTTAAACAAAGAACAAAAGCATTATCGAGTAGGTTTGTCGGTTAGCAAAAAATTGGGGAATGCTGTCGTTCGTAATCGGATAAAGCGTCATTTGAGACATGCTGTGATGCATTTGTCTCCTCAATTAGAAAATCATGATTTCGTTATTATCGCCCGCAAGGGAGTTGAAGAGCTTGATTATCAAGATATTCTTAGCAATCTGACGCATGCTTTAAAATTAGCTAAATTATATAAAAAGGAGTCTTTTGGTGAAGAAAAAGCTTAAATTATCAGCGCTGACTGGGCTGGCTTTGCTTGTCCTTACAGCCTGTGGAAATAGTGAGGTGACAAGCCATTCAGTAGGGTTATGGGAGCGGCTTATCTATATTTTTGGACAGGCCATTCAAGGTTTGTCTTTTGGCGGTTCTATTGGTATTGGGATTATTCTCTTTACCATTCTTGTTCGTACACTTTTGATACCGCTTTATAACCGTCAGGTTTCAGCTAGCCGCGATATTCAGGAATTACAGCCTAAGTTACGTGAATTGCAAAAAGAGCATGCTGGAGACCGTCAGGGTTTGGCTGTAGCTCAAAATGAACTTTATAAGGAACATGGGGTCAATCCTTACGCCAGTATGCTGCCGCTCTTGATTCAGCTGCCGCTTTTGATGGCGCTTTATCAAGCTTTGATTCGTGTACCTAAGCTAAAAGAAGGCAGTTTTTTATGGGTTAATTTGGGTGAAAAGGATCCCTATTACATTCTGCCGCTTTTGGCTGCTGTCTTTACATTCCTATCACTCTGGCTGACCAATAAGTCTGCCAAGGAGCGTAATGGGATGATGACTGCCATGATGATTATTATGCCAGTTTTTATTCTGTGGTTTGGGACACAAATATCATCTGGTGTGGCGCTTTATTGGGCAGTGACGAATTTATTCCAAGTGTGTCAGACATTGATTTTTAATAATCCTTTCAAAATTATTGCAGAGCGGGAGCGTCTTGAAGCCGAGGAAAAAGAACGTCAGGCCAAAATTCGCCGTGCGAAGAAGAAAGCAAAAAAACGTAGATAAGGAGGTTTCCTATGGTTGTCTATACGGGAGCGACAGTTGAGGAAGCTATCGAAAAGGGACTTGCGGATCTGGGTATTGTCCGCATGAAAGCTCATATTAAAGTAATCAATCGGGAGAAAAAAGGTTTTTTGGGGTTTGGCAGAAAACCTGCAAAGGTCAGCATTGATTCGATTAATGAAAAAACAGCACACAAAGCTGATCAGGAAGCTGTCAAGGGGGTACCAGAAGCTGTTAATCGTCAAAATACCCCAGTAACCAGTGCCAGAGAAGATGCTCTTGCTTTAAATAAGGTATCCAGACTGGCTAAATCGTCGGAAAATAAACTGCTGAAAACTCAGGTTTTGGAAAAGGCAGTGATTACGGATGAATTGCTTGAAAATCTGGAGCAAGAAGCTGCTGAAGTAGCTCTGAAAGAAAGTCAGTCAGTGTCTGTTGATTCAGCAGTTTCATCTGAAGCAAGCAGTTTTGAAACATTTGTTGCATCTGAATTTGACGATGTTGAGACTGCTAATAATAAAGATGTTGAAGCAGCGGCGGCAGATGTTAAATCCTATATTGAAAATGTTATTTATGAGATGGACTTAGAAGCTAGTTTAGAGGTTCGTCACAATCGCCGCACCATCATTATTCAGATTGAGACACCTGAAGCAGGCCGTATTATTGGTTATCATGGCAAGGTGCTTAAATCTTTGCAGCTCTTGGCTCAAAATTATCTGCATGATCGGCATTCTAAGCATTTTACGGTTTCTTTGAATGTTCATGACTATTTAGAACAACGTGCGGAGACTTTAATTGATTTTGCAGGGAAAGCTGCCAATCGTGTTCTTGAGACAGGGAAAGTCTATCGCATGGATCCGATGAGTAACAGCGAACGTAAAATTGTTCACAAAGCCATTGCTCAAATTGATGGTGTGACGTCTCATTCTGAAGGTGATGATCCTAATCGGTATGTGGTAGTGACTTTGGAAGGTACTTTTTAACTAAGGGGGGATTGGCGAAGCCAGTCTTTTTTTATGCTGTGCAGGAATATAATTTGATTAATTATTTATTATAAAAAGAATGGGCTGTTTTTTTACCGCTCACCCTCTTCTTTTGACCACTTACCGCAAAAGCGCCCCAGAGAGGCGCTTTTTTTGTTAGGATAAGACTTGTAAACGAAAGGAAGTTTAAGACATGAAAAAATCGTTGATAGCAATAGGAATTAATGCTGTGCTTACTCTGGTGTGCTTTTTGCTCCATTATCAGTTGGCTACGATTATTTGTGGCTTGCTGCTGCTTAACTCACTGAGACTTGCCGTCGTGAAAAAACGCAATGAAAGGAATACACTGTAAGATGTTAATGAAAACCCAAAATCTCACAAAAACCTATGGAGAGAAAACAGTTGTCAATCAGCTTAACTTGGAAATTCCAAAGGGTAGCTTAGTTGCTTATCTAGGAACAAACGGAGCTGGCAAATCAACGACTATTAAAATGCTGACGGGATTGCTGGCTCCAACCTCTGGTAAGGTGATTCTGACATCCGATTTAAAAATCGGCATTGTCTTTCAGGACAGTGTGCTGGATGAAGAACTGACGGTTCGTGCCAACTTAAAAAATCGCGCGGGGCTTTATCAGCACATTGATAAGACTTGGTTAAATGAATTGGTAGAATTGACAGGATTGAGTGGTTTTCTAGGACAAAAATATGGTACCTTATCTGGCGGTCAGCGCAGGCGCGTGGACATTGCACGGGCTTTGCTCAACAAACCAGACCTTCTCTTTCTGGATGAACCAACGACTGGACTTGATATCCAAACCCGCCAGATGATTTGGCAGCTGCTTTACCGCTTGAAAAAAGAGCAAGGGTTGACCATTTTCTTGACCACTCATTACTTAGAAGAGGCTGAAAATGCTGAAGTCACTTATGTCATTGACCACGGGAAAATTTTAGCACAGGGCACAGCTTTTGACCTTGTTAAGGAATATGCCAAGAGTCAACTGCTCCTCAAGGTTGCAGACCCAACAAGCTTGGCAGCTCTGCCATTTTCCCTAAAAGAAACGGAAGCAGGCTACCTGATAGAAGGTTTGTCATCACAGGAGGTTATTGGTCTACTGGGCAAGTACCGAGAAGCTATAGCAGATTTCGAATTCAAACAAGGCACTATCAACGAAGCCTTTATTGCCATCACAGGAAAGGAGATTAGCTGATGCTAACGACCGTTAAACGCAATTTACAACTTTATTTTAGCAACAAGGCTAGTGTCTTTTTCTCACTGATGGGAGCTTGGATTGCCTTTGCTTTGTACATCATTTTCTTGCAAAAGAATATGCTAGATGCTTGGAGCACCTTGTCTCACCCCGAGAAGTTTCTGGATCGCTGGGTAATGGGCGGTATTCTAGCCGTAACTGGCATTACGACAACTTGGTCAGCAACAGCAAGGCTGGTTCGTGATAAGGAAAGCCAGAAATTCTCTGATTTTCTGCTGGCAGATACGACGAACTTCCGATTGAACGTCAGCTATCTGCTCAGTGCCAGTGTGATTGGCAGTGTTATGCAGGTTATCATGTATGCCATTATGTCTCTCTATTTTTATTACCAAGATGGTCTGCGTTTTGAGGGGGGCAATCTCCCTTCCGTAGTAGGAGTGATTGTCTTAAGTTCAGTCATGTCAGCCCTTCTTGCCTTGCTATTGGTTCAATTTGTGAAAACTGTAGAAGTCGCAGAACGTCTGTCAACCATCATTGGAACGGCATCAGGTTTCTTGGTGGGCGTCTACATGCCGATGGGAACGCTTCCTGATGTTGCTCAGAAGGTCATTAAACTGGTACCAGGTGCCTATGTAGCCTCAGTCTTTCGTCAAATTTTGGTTGGAGATGATATTCCAAAATGGAAGTCTAGTCTTGACATCAAAGAATACCTAGGTATTGACCTTAAGTGGGGAGACCATCTGTTGACCTGTCAGCAAAATATCCTTATTATAGCTGCCGTAATTGTTGTCAGTCTCCTTGTCCTTTTTAGCTTTCTTTGGGTAAAAGGACAAGGCAAGACGCGTCTAGGAAAATTAGCGGTAAAGAGCTGAGAAGGTTAGCCTTGCTCTGTGATAAACGGTTTAGAAGAAAGGTAAATTCAAAATGATTTCAAAAGGATTTAGTCTTGTTGCCATTCTAGGTATCATCGCTTATGGTTACTTGATGATAGTACTTCATCTTAAAAATAAGGGAACCTATAATCCCATTAAACATGCGGTCAGTGACTATGGCGTTGGACCTTATCAAAAATACTTTCAATTGGCAGGTTTGGTCAGTACGGTAAGGACTATCGCACTGATGCTAGCACTAGCCGGCTGGTCTTATTCGTTTTCTTTTAAGGGCACAGGAATTGCTCTGCTAGCCTTGACTTTAGTTGGTTTTGTAGGTGTTGCTGTTTTTCCAACAGATCTTGAAGGCAAAGAGCGCACGCTCATAGGTGCCCTGCATTTATTATTTGCTGTCTTGCAGTTTACAGCGCTAGCTATTTTTATTTTCAATGTTACCAAAAGTATTGGTCCTATCAACCCAACTCTCTATTCTGTTTGTCACCTTTTAGAGCAACTGGTCAAGGTTGGACTTTACGGTCTTGTTGCAGCCATGATTTTACCTCCGCTTAAACCTTACTTTGGCTTGTTGGAGCGGCTGTTTCTCTACTCTAGTAATCTCTATATCCTATGTCTGTGCTTCATGATTTTCCTTGCTTAGGCTGCAGCTTGCATGAAGTCCTCAAAAAAGGTACTATAGGAGAAATAGGACTCAGAAAGGATTGTCATGGATTTTCGATTTGAAGAGGTAGCAAATCTGACAGCAGAGGAGATTGAGGTATTGGTGCGCAGCCAAAGTTTGACATCATCTGTTCAGCGCTTTTTGGATTATGTAGCGGCTTATGAGACTGAAGCGCCAGCTATTATTCCTATTAAAACTGCCGATAGGATTGAAATGCTCAAAATTGCTGACCTCATCTATGTGGATGTGGACGGGACGAATCTTATTTTGGAGACTTTCAAAGGGCGGTATCTCATTATAGAGCGACTCTACAAGTTTAAGGAGCGACTAAATAACCCTGATTTTGTGCAGGTTTCCAAGCAAAGTTTGCTCAACATCAATCATTTAGAAGCCTTGGAAGCTAGTTTTTCTGGCAATATGCTAGCGCTGCTAACGGGTCAACGTAAGCTGCATGTGAGCCGTCGTTACCTAAAAAATCTAGAGCAGCGCCTAGGATTGTGAGGTGAAAACAGTGAAAGAAATGTTAAGAAAAATCATTATTTATATCCTCGTCGGTGTTGGTTTCGGTGGGCTTATCTATGTCCTTAGTCTGCTGACTGCAGGAGCTCAAACGCAGACGGTTGGTCAGATTGGTAATGTTGTCTGGATTAGTGCCCTAATAGGCCTTGTGACGATGATTTATGAACTAGAGAGACCGGCTCTGCTTTGGCAAATAATATTACATTTTATAGCGGTTTATGCCTTAGTCATTTTGATGAATATTCTGAATAAGGCGGCTAGTCCCTCGTCTCTGTCTTTCTTTCTGAATTTCGCAATGATTTACCTTGTGATTTGGTTTGTGGTTTACCTAACCTTTTATCGACGTGTTAGCAGGATTAACCGTAAGTTACAGGAAAAACAAGAAAATAAAACTTGACAAGCTCTGCTATTTCTTATAGAATAGCATGGTATGTTTAGTAATGATCACATAGCCGGCTAAACGAATACGAAAATCTATGAGGAGGTATTCAAGGTGAAACGTACTTATCAACCAAGTAAAATCCGCCGTCAGCGTAAACATGGTTTCCGTCATCGTATGGCAACTAAAAACGGACGTCGTGTGCTTGCTAGCCGTCGCCGTAAAGGACGTAAAGTCTTGTCAGCTTAATAATGGAATTGACTTCATTTAAAAATCCCAGTAGGAACTCGAGCCTGCTGGGATTTTTGCTATTTATTTTTAAACATAAAGAAGAGCGTCTGGAGGGAAGACCAGACGCTCTGAGTTAGGAGATTTCATCTTCTAAAGGAGATTAGAGAGATGACACGAAGGAGGATTAAACCTTCGTATGAAAAAAGAAAAGTTTAGGATGATTTAAGTATATACTAGTTAGTGATAGTTGTCAACACTTTTTTGCCAAAAAATAAATAATTTTTTCATTAGCAAATTTCAAGTTGAAGTTAGCCACTTTGTAAAAACTCTTGAGATAAGTTGGCTAAAATACATTTAAGAACTTGTATTCAGAACTTTTTTGCCAGTTTCTTTGGGTGTAGAGACGGCCCTTTTATAGTGACCTTGCGATTACTTTTTACCAAGCTAACACTTATCACACGCTAAACTATTTTTCTGTAAATACAGGCTTTAAGATCATAATAAATTAACAGAACTTCTAGATTAATCTAGAACTAGAATGACTTTTAATTAAATCTTTATTTTTCTATAATGAAACCATAGAGGTACTTCGAGAAAGGAGGCTGTTTTGAACGTTCGACAATTAAATATTTTACATCAATTTTTATCAGCGGCGAATTATCTAACTGCGCAGGATTTATCCGCTAATTATTCTGTCTCAACGAAGACAATTTATCATGATATTGATTTAATAAATGAAGCATTAGAATCTTTTTTTGTAAGAATCAAAAGGACTCCGAGAAAAGGAATTATTCTTGATGCTAATAGAGAAGAAAGAGAGGAACTTTATAAAACTTTTTATGACCAACAATTACCATTGAACAGCCAAACGATATCTCCTGAAATGAGAGAAGCAAAGATTGTTAAGGAACTTATTTTTGGCTCGGGCAAGATTGATATTATTGATTGGTCGCTTTTAAATTATGTTAGTGAAGTATCAGTCAGAAGAGATATTGAAAAACTGGAAACAAAATTAGCAGATTATTCCTTATATTTTGAAAGGAAAAGCGGGGAAATTCGTTTAGTGGGGTGTGAGCAGAATATTAGAAAATTTGCTCGAAATTATTTGCTTTATCATTATGTCAATCAATTTGACAAAATATTGCAATGTAAAGAACTTCAAACCATTTTTAGTTTGTCTGAGATTAAAATGGTTATAGAAAAAGTAGATAGCTATTCCTATCTTTATCATTTTAATCTCAACGAAAGTTATAAGCTATTTTTGATTTTTGATCTTTTGATTGCTCGGCATAGATTTCATAATAAAAAAATTTTAACGGAAGTAGATAAGATTTTATCAAAAAATATCAAAGGCTATGAAGTTTTTCTATTCTCGGGTGATTTGTTGAGTTCCATCTTGGAATTGGAAATTAATCAAATTCCTGAAAATGAAATTGTAAGCATTGTTTATTCCCTGTTATCAGTTGGTTATGAAAGTGCTCAAGTTGTTTATAACCACAATATGAGTCGTATTGTAGAACAATTTATTTTAAATGTGGGGCATTTGATTAGTCTTGATTTATCATCTGATAACTATCTGAGACAGATGCTATTAAACCATGTTCAGCCAATGATTTTTCGCCTCAAAAATAAAATCATTATTGAAAATCAAATCGTTGAGGAAATCAAAACACAATATAGCATTTTATATAATGTTGTTTGGATTTCATCTAAAATACTCAATGAACAATTTAATATTGTTTTAAATGATGCTGAGGTTGCCTTTTTAACGATACATTTTGAAATTGCCATTGAAAAATTAATCCAACCCTTGACAGTCTATGTTGTCTGTCCTCATAATTTAGCTACCTCAGAATTAATAATGAGTCAACTAAGACGTATTATTTCAGATTATGACCATCTTATCAAAGTTGAGCTATCTGATTTGCCAAAAATTAAATTAAAAGAAACCGATTTACTAATCAGCTCTGTGCATTTGGACTTGCCTCATACCCGCTATATTTTAGTAGGAACCATTATTAAAGATCAAGAATTGCAGGAAATTCAAAGACAATATTATCGTTTTAGCAAAAGTAATCGTAGTATGGTTTCTCTCTTAAGAAACAATAATTTATTTTCTCAGTCCTTAATCAAAAAATTATTAAATCATTCTATTTATCTTCATTGTCAATTTACTAGCGTTGAAGAATGCTTAAATTATTTAATAAAACAATCTCACAAAGCAAATTTAAGCAAGCCACAATATGAGAAATCGATTTGGAAAAGAGAGGAGCTTGGAAATACTAGTACTTATACAGGTGTCGCTCTGCCCCATGCCGATCCAGAATTTGTGTCACATTCCCAATTGCTGATGATGACTTTGGATAAGCCTATTTTGTGGGGGAATAATTATGTTAAGGTAGTCATGTTAGTGGCGATTGAATCAAGAGATTTGAAAGCCTATGTTGATGCTTTAGTTAGCATTTATTCTAAAATTGATAGTTTTAAATATATTGATGATTTGTGGCAATCAGATGAGAAAGAGGTATTTTTATCACATTTATTTTCAGAAGTAACTTATGATTAAAAAAGAAAAAGGAGGAAAGTAATGGGAATTGTTGCTCAGCTTATTAAAAAAGATCTTATTCAACTTCATCAATTTGCAGATAATCAAGAAGAATTACTATCGAAATTATCAGAAGACCTTTTTGCTAAGGCTTATGTCAGAGAAACTTTTCAAAAAGCACTTTTATTAAGAGAGGAAGAATTTCCAACTGGATTACAATTAGAAAATACTGCCGTTGCCATTCCTCATACTTATTCTGAGCATGTGGTTGAACCTTTTATTTATATTAATAAATTGGAGCAACCGATAACTTTTATTCAAATGGGAACGGATGATCAGAAAGTTGAGGTGAGATTTGTTCTTGTTTTAGGAATAACGGATCCTAAAAATCAAACAGGGTTATTAGTTGAGTTGATGGAATTATTTGGAAATAAGAACTTTATTCAAAAACTACTTCTTTCGAATTCTCAGGAAGAAATTATTGCTCTGTTTACGAAAAGGTAAGAACCTGTATTCGTAGAAAATAGTTTAGTGATGTGATAGGCGCTAGCTTAGTAAAGGAAAATGGGACTAATACTCTTTGAAAATTAAAATAATACATCGTTAACTTCGCCTTGCCGTACTCCAGTGATACAAGTTAGGTTTGTCTCATTTCAGCCTTCAACTATCCACTGGATAATTGAAGTTGTCTGTGGTTCGTTGCGACGCGAGGAGGTGAAATTGATATTATTTCACCAACAGCTAGTAAGGGCTTTAGCCAGCTCCATAGAGCTTGGCGTAGAAAATCCAGCATTAGCGGATTTTCTTAAGACGTTGCCTCGTCTGATTTTGATTTTTTTTGAGCATAAAGCCAGTTAGTCTTACTCCTAACTACTGCGTCAAACTGTTATCACCATTTTATATAGCGAGATTAGGATCTTTGTCCCAAACTTTACTAAAAGAACAATCTCCTTGGGTGGTAAAGATGGCAAAAAAATTATAAAGACAAGTTCTAAAAAAGATGAAGGAGGACTTATTATGAAAAAATTAATTGTTGCTTGTGGTTCAGGAGTGGCTACTTCTCAAACAGTAGCCTCGAAAGTAGATCGTTTGTTGAAAGATGCCAAAGTTGCTTGTACTATTGAGGCAGTTGATATGAAATCGTTGGAGCATCACTTGAAAACTGCTGATGGCTACATTTCTATAGTCAAAGTTAAAAAAGATTATGGGGTTCCGGTTTTTAATGGTATTGCTTTTTTAACCGGAGTAGGACAACAACAAGAATTGGAAAAGATTATTAAGTTTATCCAAAGTTAGGAGGTATCGTTATGGATATATTACAAACAGTTATTCAATATATCTTAGATCTTGGAGCAGCAGTCTTTGTCCCTTTCTTAATGCTGATAGTTGGTTTGTGCATGAAAATGAAGTTCAGAGATGCTTTCACAGCAGCCTTGACCTTGGGTATTGCTTTTACAGGTATGAATTTACTGATAAATTTTATTCAAGATAGTGTTGGGACCGCAGCCAATGATTTAACTAAAAACACTGGCTTATCGCTGCCTGCTGTTGATATTGGTTGGCCTGGTGCTGCTGCTATTACTTGGGCATGGCCGTATGCTTTTCTGGCTTTTCCACTACAATTAGTCATTAATTTTGTGATGCTAGTTACTCATCAAACAAAAACATTAAATGTTGATTTGTGGAATGTCTGGAATAAAATTTTTACAGCTGTCATTGTTTCTTATTTTACTAATAATATTATTCTAGGTTTTGTTGCCGCGGCAGTTATTATGATCTTAGAACTTAAATTAGGAGACGCTTTTGCTCCTGAAGTAGAACGTTTAACAGGTATTCCTGGGGTAACAGTACCGCATTTTATTTGTTTGATAGCTGTTTTATTACATCCGATTGATGAACTTCTTAAAAAAATACCTGCTCTAAATAAAGATTTTAGTGCAGATGAATTGAAAGAAAAAATTGGTATTTTTGGTGAGAATTCTGTAATGGGAGCTATTATTGGCTTGGCCTTAGGTCTTGCATCAGGAAATGGGGTAAAATATGCTTTGACACTTGCTGTTCAAGCAGCGACAGCCCTAACTCTATTTCCAATGGTATCAAAATTGTTCTCGCAAGCTTTGTCTCCAATTTCAGAAGCTGTCTCTGATTTTATGCGTGATCGGTTTGAAGATCGAGAAGTCTATATTGGTTTAGATTGGCCAATTCTTGGCGGGCGTAATGAACTTTGGGTAGCTGTTATCTTTACCATTCCTTTCTTATTGATTGGTTCTATTATTCTTCCTGGCAATATTGTTTTACCATTTGCAGGTATCATCAATCTATCATTTGTTGTCGGTTCCTTGTTATTAACGAATGGTAATGTTATTCGTATGATTATTCATGGTCTTATTACAACTCCATTCTTTTTGTACGGAGCAACCTATTTTGCACCATATATGACAAGGTTGGCTAAAGAGACAGGTACGCTTGGACATAAGGGAATGATTGGTTGGTCAACATTTGAAGGACCAGATATTCGTTACCTTTTGGCGACAATTTTCCAAGGGAATATATTATCCATTCTTCTTATGATAGCTTGGCTAGGATTGTTCGTTTGGCTAATAAAAGATCGTCAAAAATATAATCAAACGTTAAAACAAGACTAGTTTACCTTATAAAAACAAAGGATGGGGGGCTTTATGCGTAAATCTCTTATTGTTTTATCTGCTGTTTTATTTGTCTATGCCATTATTAGTCAGCAGCTTTGGTTAACATTATTGGTATTAATATTAAGTATTTATTTGGAAAAACAAAATCTGTTTAAAGATTGGGAAAATGAAAAGAAAAGCAAGTTAGCAAAAAGGAGAACTTAACGAGAAAGGAGCCGTTACTATGACTTTTCCTAATTATATTAGTCAGTTAATGGAACTGACACATGATATGTGGTATCGAGGTTGGGATGAGTATAATGGTGGTAATGTTAGTTACAGGTTGACTGAAAATCAAATTCAGTCACTACCAGAAGATTTGAGAGATACCAGTTTTATTGTTTATGATAAACCACTAGAAGAGGTAGCTGTCATGCCCATTCCTGACAATATGCAGGGCCAATATTTACTGATTACAGCATCGGGCAGTCAATTTCGGCATTTACGAGATCAACCGCAAATTGATACAGGCATCATTCAATTGACAAAAGAAGGTTATCAGGTTGTTGCTGGTTTTAATTCAGGTAAGAAACCTACTAGTGAAATTTTTATGCACATTTTGTCTCATTCAGCACGACTAAGACAAAGTCCGAATCAGCGTGTTGTTGTTCATAATCATGCGACTAATATTGTCATTTATTCCTTATTAAATGAGGTTACTAGTGAATCTCTGACTTTAGATTTATGGTCCGTCTTGACAGAGTCTATTGTTGTCTTTCCTGATGGTGTGTCTGTTTTGCCATGGGAAGTGCCTGGAACTTACCAAATTGGTTTGGATACAGCTACCCAATTATCCAATCATCGTTTAGTCGTTTGGGCAAAGCATGGCGTTCTTTCAACAGGAACAAGCTATCAAGATTGCTTTGGGTTGATTGAAACGGTAGATAAGGCAGCAAAAATTGCTCTTAGTTTACAGAATATTAGTGGAAAATCCATTTATGAAAATAATATTCTGTCTAAAGATGATTTACGTGCTGTTTGTAAGGCCTTAAAGGTGGATGGAAAATATCTTTAGTGTAAAAGAGGCTGGATTTTTGCCCAATGTCCTGCCTCTTTTGTTTGTTTTGTCCTAGATTTATCAGATTGACGCAGTGGTTGATTGGAAATCCCTATTTTGACACAATCCGCAGCTCGTGTTCAATTACGCAAGTGATAGCTCCAACAGTTTGTGGAACTGTTGGGGCTTATCTAATCCCATAAACGTTATACTCAAAGAAAATCAAAAATAGACTAGGCGACAAAGCGCAGGGATTACTGGCGTACGGCAAGCTGAAGTCAACGACGTTTAGTTTTGATTTTCAAAGAGTATTAGTTCATATCAATCCCTAATCAATTTTGTGCGAGGTGGGTTTAAAAGGTCTGGGAGACCTTTTAAATCGGGAAATGAAACTTTCGAAGCAAATGTCAAAAACAGTCCAGTGGACTGTTTCAGATCAGCAAGTAAAAATTAGGGCTTGCTGAGAAATCAATTTCTATGAAATCCGCTTCGCTTTTTTGTTTTTAAGCTCATGAAGAAAACATCCACTGGATATTTTCTTTTATACGTAATCTTCACGATTACACTCTTCTGTGGGTGATTGCACAGCAATCATCGTGGTTTGTCCCACTCCCTTCATAAATTAAGAATTAATACTTTAAGGATGTAGAAGCACAAGTACAAGAATCAATAAAGCAAACAAAGGACTTAGTCGAGCAGGCAGAAAATCTTTACCATAGCAATAAAATTGAAAGAGACACAGTAAAAGCATGCCGATTGCGAATAGATGACAGATGAATAAACCAAGGCTGATTTGATGAAAGCCTAATAAAAGGGCGCCAACCAGTGCTACAATACCAAGTAAAAATGAGCTTAGAATTTTAAATTTCCAAATAGATTTTCTGGCAGTTTTAGGTAAATCTCCGTGAAATTTTTGAGCGATTTCCAAATTATTATGCTTAAAGAGAAGAAATAGAAAAAATCCATTTGCAATAATTTCAATAAGCCCAAAAACAAGTACTAAGATTGTCGTTAATAACATCTAACCCCTCCTATAATTTTTCCAGATTTTTAATAATGCTATGTAAAAAAGTAACTAATTGTTTTTCTTCATTGGCTGAAAATCCTTGCAAGGCTTGCTGATTGGTTTGCTCTGCTAAATGTGAGATATGATTTACTAGCTTATCTGTATCTGATGTAATGCTGACAATATAACTTCTACGATCAGTTGGCGATAATGACTTATAGATCATTTGCTTTGCAATTAATTTATCAATAATAGCTCCGCAGGTAGCACGGTCAGTGTTGGTTTTTTCCGCAATTTCTGCTTGTGATAAGTCATTTTCAGAACTTAATAATTTTAGAACAGCCCATTGAGATGAAGTGAGATTGTAGTCTTTAAGCAATAGGTCAAGATTCCTTTTGATAAGTTTTGCGCTTATGTTTAAAAGATAGCCTAAGGATTCATTTAGTTCCATTTGATATTCCCTTTTTATATAATATGTACACAAATAGTTTGTATACATATTATATGATTTTTGATCTCGTTGAGCAAATAAAAAGTGAACTAAATTTTAGTTAGCCTATGTTATAATGTTAGCATGTTACAAATATTTGACACCCATACGCATTTAAACATTGACAATTTTGCCGGCCGCGAGGATGAGGAACTAGCACTTGCTAAGGAGCTAGGCGTCACCCGCCACAACATCGTTGGTTTTGACGCGCCCACCATCAAGCGCGCCCTTGAATTGACAGAGCTCTATCCGGAACTCTACGCCACTATTGGCTGGCACCCGACCGAGGCCGGTTCTTACACGCAGGAAGTGGAGGACAGGATTGTCAGCCACCTGCACGATCCAAAAGTGATTGCTCTGGGCGAGATTGGCTTGGATTACCACTGGATGGAAGATCCTAAGGAGCTACAGATTGAGGTCTTCAAGCGTCAGATCCAGCTGTCTAAAGATCACGATCTGCCCTTCGTCGTTCACACCCGTGACGCCCTCGAAGACACTTACCAAGTCATTAAGGAGGCTGGTGTTGGTCCGTGTGGTGGTATTATGCACTCTTATTCAGGTTCTTTGGAAATGGCTGAGCGCTTTGTTGATTTGGGCATGACCATTTCATTTTCTGGCGTGGTCACCTTTAAAAAGGCTCTGGATGTCCAAGAAGCAGCGCAGCATTTGCCACTGGATAAAATCCTCGTCGAAACCGACGCACCTTACCTAGCCCCAGTCCCCAAACGCGGCCGTGAAAATCGCACCGCCTATACCCGCTACGTCGTTGACAAAATCGCAGAACTCCGCGGTCTCACAACAGAAGAAGTCGCAAAAGCAACTTATGACAATGCCATGCGGGTATTTGGATTGAAAGACTAGGTTAGAGGAATAGCGACCTACGGTCGCTTAAACCGATAGTTTCCGCTGTGAACCATGATGCTAAAAAACATTGGAGAAGAGAATGCGACCGAAGGTCGTTCGATAGGACAGCTGCCGCCGTAGCAAAAGTCCTCTAACAAACAGTTGTTAGAGGACGATGGAAACTTCAAGACCTTAGACTTGAAGTTTAGCAATGAAACCGAAGGTTTGCTTGCGTCCATGCTACCTCAGGCAAGCTGTCAAAAAAAAGAATTTATGACAGAAAAAATCAAAATACAAGAAGTCCTCGTCGTCGAAGGCAAGGACGACACCGCCAATCTCCGTCGTTTCTATGACGTAGACACTTATGAAACCAGAGGCTCTGCCATCACTGACGATGACCTTGAGCGCATTGAAAAACTCAATGACCTGCGTGGCGTGATCGTCTTTACCGACCCCGATTATAATGGTGAACGCATTCGTAAAATTATCATGAATGCCATTCCAAACGTCAAGCATGCTTTTCTCAACCGTAACGAAGCCAAGCCCAAGTCTAAGACTAAAGGCCGTTCGCTGGGCGTCGAACATGCCAGCTTTGACGATTTGCAAAAAGCCTTGGCAGGTGTTGTTGGCAGCTATGATGACGACAATCGCTTTGATATCACCAAATCAGACCTTATGCGCCTCGGTCTCCTCATGGGAACTGACAGCCGCAAACGCCGCGAGTACTTGGGCGAAAAGCTGCGCATAGGCTATACCAACGGCAAACAGCTATTGAAACGCTTAGAACTCTTTGGTGTGACTAAGGCAGAGGTGGAAGAAGTGATGGAGGAGTACGGAAAGTAATTTTATGGAAATATCGCCAGTTTATAGAATGGATTTAGTTAACAAAGTCCGAGAAGAGCTTTTAAACAAATATAAAAGTTATGATGAAGTTGAGCAATACTTGCTCTTTTGGCAAATAGATTATGATAATTTTAATTCGAATTTTTATATTTACCGTTTGTCTGACCCGCTTTACGGAGATATCATTGATCTATTTAAAACATTGAGTTATATTGCAAAGGAAGATTCTGAACTGCTATTAAAAATGGCTATAGATTTAGGTATTGAGACACCTGACTTTATTCCTTCAATTCCAACTTTTAGGAACAAGCTCAAATCTGATTATAAAAATGCCGCTAAAAGTTTTGAGAAAGCATTTCAAAATATTGAAGCAGATCCACAAGAAGCAGTAGGTTATGCAAATTCTGTTTTAGAAAGTATAATCAAAGAAATCTTATCAGATAAACGTTTTGAAGATATAGAGTACTCGGAAAAAAACAAAAATTTGGTTAGACAAATTTTGAAAGTATTTCAGCTTAATCCTGGTAGCCCTAAAATGCCTGATGAAATGAAAGCAATTGGTAGTTCTTTAATAACAGTTTCAAAAGCAATTGAAGATTTGAGAAGCGATAAGACATTGCACCATGGACAAGCGTCAGAAAAATATTTGATTGACCAACCTTTATACGCTTATTTTGTAGTGAATGCCTGTGCAACATTTGGGTTGTTTTTGATTGATTTTTATGAAAATAAGTTTCCAAAGTCTGTTTCATCTTTGAATATTGATGATGAAAACTTGCCTTTTTAAAATTGGAAAGAAATAAGTGTACAGTATTTATTCAACAATGGTATAGGAGGAACCACATGATTAGAGAGATGACGATTTCTGATTACGACGCGGTTTACCAGTTATGGATGTCTTGCAAAGGGATGGGGCTGAATAATCTGGATGATTCGAGAGAAGGGATTGCTGTTTTTCTTAAGCGCAATCCAACAACTTGCTTAGTAGCTGTTGAGAAAGATACGATTGTTGGTGTTCTTCTGGCAGGGCATGATGGCAGGCGTGGCTATATTTATCATACGGCGGTTCACCCAGATTTCAGACATCGCGGAATTGGTCAGCAGCTGGTTGACCAAGGACTTGCTGCGCTTCAGAAGGAGGGAATTCACAAGGCAGCTCTGGTTGTTTTTGACCGCAATCAGGCAGGAAATGCCTTCTGGGAAAAGTGCGGCTTCACCGTGAGAGAAGACTTGATTTACCGAAATAAGGCGCTGACGGATATTGTCAGAATTGATACGTGAGTGAAAATAATGAAAGTATCTTTTTTGAAAGGAAACGTCATGATATTTAATAAGAAATATCCCGTTTTGAATAGGAGTAAGAAGTCAAGAAAGCGTGTGTTCTTAGTTATTCTATTGGCATTTATGTTTGCCATTTGGCTGAATAATACTAATCTCTTTGTGAAAAAGAATGCTGATACTTATGTATTTCTTGCTCATAGGGGCATGGCACAGACTTTTGATGAGTCTAAGGTTGGTATGGAGACAAATACTGCCGCTGTCATTGACAAGCCGGAGCATTCTTATCTGGAAAATACTTTGGCTTCTATTCAGGCGGCATTTGATAAAGGTGCTCAGGCAGTTGAATTTGATGTCAGATTGAGTAAGGATGGCCACTTGGTTCTCTTTCACGATAATAATCTCAAGTATCGAACAAATGTAACGGGTGAAATTCAAGATTACACCCTATCGGAGCTCAAAAAAGTGGATATTGGTTATGGTTACACGGCTGATAATGGCAAAACCTATCCTTTCAGAGGTAAAGGAGTGGGGCTAATGCCAAGCTTGGATGAAGTACTGCAAAAATTTCCCAAGAAAGAATTCTTAATTGAGGTAAAAGATGGGAAAATGGAGACTTATGAGGCTGTTTGGAAAAAATTATCCCAACTGACGGAGCAGGAAAGAAAGCTCTTAACCATTTTTTGTTCCAATGACAAAGGAGCAGATTATTTGCGGAAGCAAAGTAAAACTCTGCGCCTATCTTCTAAAAATAGGATGAAACGAGCACTGGCTCTTTACGAAGTGTCCGGTTTTACAGGCTATTTACCCGATGATATTAAAAATACTGAATTAAGAATTCCCTTAAAATACGCCTCTTTTTTATGGGGCTGGCCAAATAAATTTATGGAAAGAATGCGCAGTGTCAATACGAAAGTTGAACTGATTTTAGGTAATGGGTCAAAATCTGAAGGTTTTGATAGCCTAACTGACTTGAAACAGATACCAAAAGGCTATGATGGTTATGTCTGGACCAATAAAATTGATAAAGTTGGTGATCGATGATGAAATAACCACCATGGGATCAGACAGCTGCAAACGCCGTGAGTACCTAGGCGAAAGACTGCGCATAGGTTATACCAACGGCAAACAGCTATTGAAACGCTTAGAACTCTTTGGTGTGACCTTGGCGGATGTTGAGGAATGTATGGAGGAGTACGGAAAGTAATTTTATGGAAATATCGCCCAACTGTTGAAGCAGGATTTTGGCGATGAGGAGCTGTGTGCAGTCAGTGCCTTTACATGTATTTGCCGCGAGATGCCAAGAAGAAAAAACTAAACACCAACTATCTCGAAAAACAACTAGGTATTACAGTTACCATGAGAAAGTTGAATGTGATTGTACGATTGAGTGAGATGAGCCTTTTTTAGAGGGAGTAATGTATGTTTTACATTAAAAAATGGACTGGAGCTTTTTTCCTTTTGGTGCTACTGGGAAGCTTAGCGGTTTTTTTAACCGTTTTTCACTTGAATCGGTCTCAGCTGAAAACAGCTGCTAACGGCGTTAATTTGGATATTGCTCGTAAATTTTATAGTCCCCAGGCCATTAAATTATTGATAAATCAGGTGTCTGAAAATGGGGGCTCCTATATTCAGCTTCATCTATCCGATAATGAAAATGTCGCCATAGAATTAGAAGCTTTAGGACAGACAGAAGAACAGAGCGAAATCAGGGACGGCATACATTATAATCGAAAGACCAATCAGCCTTTTTTAACCAAAAAAGAAATGACAAAGTTAATACAATTTGCCAATGAGAAAGGCATAAAACTGATACCGGATTTCGACACCCCAGGTCATTTTGAAGCTGCAGCTCAGCTTTTACGTATCAACCGTTCCGAAATAGCAAAGCAAGTTTTAGATGGGGACCAATTGGCTTACGAAACACAGGAGGGCCTAGCTTTTGCCAGAGAACTATATGGTGAATTAGCAAAAATTTTTGCAGGGCAGCAAGCTCTTGTCATTGGTGGCGACGAATTTGATGACGATCAGAAAGCTAGCAATCCAGCCTATGTCCACTATGTCAATACACTGAGCAATCATTTGGCAAAGCAAGGCATTGTAACAAGAATTTGGAATGATACGGTGCTAAAAAAAGATTTAGCAAACCTAAAACGAGAGCACCTTCAAATTATTTATTGGAGTCTAAACGGGGATGCCAATGATAAAAATAGTGATTGGGATCAAGAAGTGAATCGCTATCGGCGTAAAAATAGGACTACCTTGACGGAACTGGAACAGGCAGGATTCGATATTATTAATGCCAATAGCTACTACCTTTACAGTGTTCCCAAGCAGACAAATTTATCTGATTTACAAGAAAATTTAGAGGAAGAAGTATCAGATACCTTGAACTATTGGGAACCAGAAATGTGGAATGGCATCGCTTACCCTACAAACGAAGCTCCCAGCAACCGCAGTCAGACCAAGTATTTGATTGGTTCACTCTATTCTATATGGGGAGAGGAAGCTCAAGGGCTGTCGGATATTGAACTAATAAAGGCTTATGAACCAGCTATTAAAGCCTTTTTTAAACGAGCTAACTAAATGAATGTCAAATAAAAGTAAAAAAGAATGGCGATACAAGTCATTCTTTTTACCTAGTCTTGGATGAGTTTATCAATTCTGTTCTTGTCAATTTGTTTGCCGTTTGAACAGTTAGGGCACTGATAAGCTGAGGCAGTCAAACCTAATAGTTTTTGAAATCTCCAAATAGTCATTCGTCTAACACAGAAAAAATAGTGTGTCAAATTTGTTAAAAATTTCCTGCACTTGATTATTTGTAAAATGTTATAAATTTTCCTTACCCCAGCCATTTAAAGACATCAGTAGATTTAACAATTCCTTGCCTTTATTAGTCAGGGAATACTGGGTATGAAGCGGCCAAGTCTTGAAATCTTCTTTGAGAATGAGTTCGTTTTGAATCAGGCTGTCCAAGGAACGCGTCAGCATGATTTTGGTAATTCCTTTAACCTCGCGTTGCAATTGATTGAAGCGTATGGGTTCATTTTGAGAAATGTTCCAAAAAACCTGTAATACCCATTTGCCGGAAAGGGCGTCCATGATGCGGGTTAAACCACAATTCCAGTTTGGTTTTGTTTGCATGATTTCTCCTGATTCAGTAGGTCACAAAAAAGTGCCTACTGTTTTTCTTTTGATAATCCTATTATAATGGAATTATCTTGAAAAAACTTAATTGATTTTCAAAGAGTATGAACACGCCTACACTCCTGTGAAAAAAACTCACCTTCTTTGAATCTTTAATGATTCAAGAAGGGTTCCCTATTTTTTTTGGAGTGCTTAACAGCTTTGTATCCTAGTGTAAGGAGACTAATCATGAATGACTATTTACATTTTTTAGACGGACGCCGTTCAGTTCGTCAATTTGATGCTAAGGAAGAAATGTCTAATGCAGTTATCAGAGAAATGCTGGCGCATGCCAGCTATGCCCCGTCTGGCAACAATTTTCAGCCCTGGCGCGTGGTTGTTGTTAAAAATAAGGCAAAACAAAAAGAGCTGAAGCAATTGTCAGCCCACCAGCCGCAGGTTGAGACAGCATCTGCAGTGTTTCTCTTATTTGGAGATAAAGAGGCCTATGATTTGGATTGGTGGCAGGCATTTCATGTGGAAAAAGGTCTTGCTACAAGAGCTGAGGCAGCTGTCCGATCTGAGCGGATTGGTCAGTACTTTGCCCTTCATCCCGAGGATAAGGAGATTGAGGGCTTACGTTTGGATGTTGGCCTTTTTGCCATGAATCTCATGCAGGCAGTGAGAGCTTTTGGCTATGACAGTGTGCCTATGCGCGGTGTCAATTTTGATGCCATTAAAACCTATATTGACGTGCCGAATGGTTGGGAACCTATTTTAATGCTGCCGGTGGGAAAGGCAGTGCAGGCAGGTCATCCGCATGTGAGAAAATCTGTTGAAGAATTTACGGAAATCATTGAATAAAGGCAAAGCAGAGGTCAATAGTGGCAGACTCTGCTTTTTATTTGTGTTACAATAAGAGAGTGAAAAATTGCTTTATTATGACAGGGTACTAGCAAACAAGGTTAAGATATATAAGTGTTTACTAGTAATAATTACGAAAGTGAGAAAATTTAATGAAATTTGAACCAGAAGTTGCTAGAGATATTTTATTGGACGTTGAGGAATTGCATCAGGATCCAAATCCATTTACATTCTCAACACCCGAAAAATTCAATAGAGCGAAGAAGTATGATATTAAAACCATTACCTATCACTGTAACCTTCTTGAAGAAGCAGGTTTTTTAAAATGGGCTCCTATGTATGGAAATAACGAACTACAAATGGGATTTATTAACGGTCTCACTTATAATGGTCACCAGTTTCTAGATTCTGTAAGAAGTCCAAAGATATGGAGAGAGACCAAATCACGTACTGAAAAATTAGGTGTATTTACTATAGATGTCATATCGCAAATAGCATCGAATATTATTTCCGATATGATTAAAGGATAAATATTGAGAAGTAGAGGATTTTATGAAAATCGCAGACAAAACCGTTACCCGCGCTATCTTAGAGCGTCACGGGTTTACCTTTAAAAAATCATTTGGTCAGAACTTTTTGACCGACACGAATATTTTGCAGAAGATTGTGGACACAGCTGAGATTGACAAGACTGTCAATGTTATCGAAATTGGGCCTGGTATCGGTGCTTTGACCGAGTTTTTGGCGGAGAATGCGGCTGAGGTCATGGCTTTTGAGATTGATGATCGTCTCATTCCGATTTTGGCAGATACCCTGCGCGATTTTGACAATGTCAAAGTTGTTAATGAGGATATTCTCAAGTCGGACTTGCAGACTCGCATCAAGGAGTTTGCCAATCCTGATCTGCCCATCAAGGTGGTGGCCAACCTGCCTTACTATATCACGACGCCTATCCTCATGCACCTGATTGAGAGTAAAATTCCTTTTGCGGAGTTTGTGGTCATGATGCAAAAAGAGGTAGCAGACCGTATCTCGGCTGAGCCCAATACTAAGGCTTATGGTTCCTTGTCAATAGCTGTGCAGTATTACATGACGGCTAAGGTAGCCTTCATCGTACCGCGTACAGTTTTTGTGCCAGCACCTAATGTAGACTCGGCCATTCTCAAGATGACCCGCCGTGAGCAACCGCTAGTGCAAGTAAAGGACGAAGATTTCTTCTTCCGTGTGTGCAAAGCTGCCTTTGTTCATCGCCGTAAGACCCTTTGGAACAATCTGACCAGCCATTTTGGCAAGACCGAAGAGATTAAGGCTAAGTTGGAAAAGGCTTTGGAAATAGCAGAACTGCAACCATCTATTCGCGGTGAGGCACTGACGATTGCAGACTTTGCTAGGCTGGCAGATGCCTTGAAATCTATGGAATTATAAGAAGCTGCTGCTACAGCCGCTTTTTTATTTTAAGTGGATTTTTAGAAAGTTTGAGAGCCCTTTCAAAAAATGTTATACTGAAAGGTAAGTTAGAAAAATCGTACATAAAGGGGATAGGTATGGTTAAGATTATTTTCAGTGATATTGATGGTACTTTGCTTAATGAGGATTTGATGGTAAGTAAGAAAACACGCCAAATTCTGAGTCAGGCAGTGGGGAAAGGCATCTTATTTGTACCTGTATCTGCTCGTATGCCAGAAGCTATCAAGCCTATTATTGGGGATTTTTTGCCAGCTGTACCAATTATTTCTTACAATGGAGCTTTTATACAAGATATACAGGGAAATGTTATCGGTTCTACTCCTATGTCTTCTCAGCTTGCTCGAGCTATCTGCCAATATGTCGAAACAGAGAGAGCAGAGATAGCTTGGAATGTTTACAGTGGAGAAATTTGGCTGTCTCAAGATAGAAAAAATACTTGGATTGCCCGCGAAGAGAGGGTGGTTGGTTTACAGTCTCAGGAGGCTGATTTAGAGCGGATAGGACATCTTCCTGAGGTTCATAAATTGTTATTAATGGGGGAGCCAGAGCTGATAGCAGTTTTGGAAGAAGAACTCAAACAGCTCTATCCCGAGCTTTCTATTGCAAGGTCTTTGCCTTATTATCTTGAAATCATGGCTGCTGGTATTCATAAAGGACAGGCGGTCAGAACATTGGCGCAGCATTATGGGGTTGCTATGGCTGATACCATAGCTTTTGGCGACAATTTTAACGACTTGGATATGCTGGAAGCTGTCGGTGAGGGTTATGTGATGGCCAATGGCCCTGAGGAAGTCAAAAAACGAATCGGCCGAGTGACTGCAGATCACAATCATGATGGGATTGCTCAAGCGCTGGAAAAAATTATAGATGAAAAGGGGAGCTTATGAAAAAGCTTAAAGCTCATTTGCCCTTTCTAACAGGTGCTTTGCTGCTGGGAATCTTGGTGTTGGGTCTCTTTAGAATATATCAAAGCATGTCTCTTTTATCGAATCAGGTCAAAATCGGTGCAACCTATATGACCATGAACAATGAATTTTATCAAATTCTCAATGAAGAAATTGAACAAAAAGTCACGGAAAATAATGACCTTCTCATCACAAGGGACCCAGCTTTGGATGCCAACAAACAGGCAGAGCAAGTGAATTATTTTATCAAAGAAGGTGTAGACGTTATCATCATTAATCCTGTTGACAGTGACAGTTCCGCTCTTCTTGGCAGTCTCAAAAAAGCTCATCATAAAGGGATTCGGATAGTAGTGGTTGACAGTCAGTTGAATCAAGCAGACTTTGTTGATACCACAATCCTATCGGATAATTACGAAGCAGGCGTTCTTTGTGCTCAAAATCTGATGGCAAACAAAGACAAGGCTAAAATATTGCTTTTGGAGCACCGTTCGACGGAATCTGCAAGCGACCGTATCCGAGGCTTTTTAGATACTGTTGCTAAAAATGATGCTTATCAAGTAGTTTCACGCGTGGATGTGCAAGGGCAAACAGAGCTTGCACTGCCAGCGGTTCGGGAGGTTATTAAATCAGGAGTGATCTTTGATACAGTCATGTCCTTAAATGATCAAGGGGCTCTGGGAGCAGTGGCAGCTATCGAAGAGGCTGGGCTGACCAATCATATCTTAGTTTATGGTATTGATGGCTCTCCTAACATGAAAAGTCTGCTTGCCACAACGACCGATGTTCAGGCTACGGTAGCTCAATCGCCTCATAGCATAGGACAAGAAGCAATAAAATCCGCTTATCAATTAACCAAAGGACAGTCTTGCCGCGCAAAAATTGTGATTCCTGTAGAATTGATTACTAAAGATACGATTGGCCAATATGATGTAACGGGGTGGCAGTGATGAGCGGATATTCTTATTGGCGTTATGCCCGCTGGTCCAAATTTGTTCTGATTTGGATTAATATTGCGGCTGTCATTTTCAATGTATCTATTTACTTGTTTGCCAGCAAGTATATCATTGAAACAGGGCAGAGCCATTTGCTTTTGTCAAAATTAACAACTATTCCCAACAATCCGGTTACGATTTTTAGTTTGAGCTTGTCATTGTTTGCCCTTCTTTTAATCATCATGTATTGCCGAGAATATGTAGCAGCGAATTTAAAAGAACATAATGACTGGCTGGCTGTAGCGGAAGTTCTCTTGCTGCTTTTGCTTTTGACTTCCATGCAATTTTCTTATAATGGGTTGATTCTGCTGGTTTTTTTGGATATTTTTTATAGCTATACTGACTTTTACAAGATCAAACGGCAGCGTTATTGGTTTATTTTTATTTCGGCTAGCTTTACCATGCTTTTGCTGTCTAATTTTGAACTTTTATCAATGCTTATTAAATTACCGTCTTTGGATGCTTATTTGGCCTTTCTACCGACATCTTTTAAGTTTATCTTGACTTTTTTCAAGAATTTTTTAAGCTTAATTAATATGGTGGTTTTTATTATTTCTCTAGTAGCTTTCATCATGTATTCGGTGTCAGAAAACCACAAGATTGAAGAAGAGCTGCGAATGGCTGATCGGGCGAATACTGAGTTGACCAACTATGTTTCACTGGCTGAAAAAATGGCTGAAGATCGTGAGCGTAAGCGGATTGCAAGAGAAATTCATGATACTCTTGGTCACGCCTTAACTGGAATTTCAGCAGGAATAGATGCTGTGACCGTACTGATTAAACATGATCCAGCTCATGCACAAAAACAGCTGCAAAATATCTCGGGTGTGGTTCGTGAGGGGATTCAAGATGTTCGCCGTTCCTTGGAAAAACTGCGCCCGGGAGCTTTAGAACGCGGAAGTCTGAAAGAAGCCCTGCTTAAAATGATTGCAGACTACGAAAATTTATCAAAGCTTAGTGTGAGCTTAGATTATCAATGGAAACAGGTGGATTTAGACATTGCCAAAGAAGATATCATCTTTCGCGTGATTCAAGAATCTATCACCAATTCCCTTCGTCATGGTCATGCCAGTCATGTAGCAATTAGCATGTATATCCGCGATACTGACTATGTCATTACCATCAATGATGACGGTGTGGGCTGTGAAAATTTGGTCTATGGCTATGGTTTAACACAAATGCAGGAACGTCTGGCTATTATAGGCGGTCAGGTTCAGTTTGACAGTGCTGATGGTTTTCAGACAACCATTATCATTCCTAAACGAAAAGGAGAAGAAACGTGATAAAAGTAATAATTGCTGATGACCAAGAATTGATTCGAGAATCCATTAAGATTGTTTTGTCATCTTATGAAGACATTGAGGTGGTAGCTTCTTGTGTCAATGGTCTTGAGGTATTAGACTATTTGAAAGACAATCCTGCTGATGTTATCTTGATGGATATTCGTATGCCTGATATGGACGGTGTGGTCTGCACAAAAGCAGTCAAGGCTTCCTATCCTGATATTAAAGTGATTATTTTGACGACTTTTGATGATGATGAATTCATTTTCAGCGCTCTGCAATATGGTGCTTCGGGATACATTCTTAAAGGAATTTCGATGGAAGATTTACATCAAGCTATTTTGACGGTAAATAGCGGGAATGCCATGTTAAATCCTGATATTGCAAGCAGAGTGTTTCGGCTTTTCTCTCAAGTGACACATCCTCAGTCTACTATTAAGGTTAATCAAAAGGGAGCAGAAACAATTTCAAAAGCAGAATGGCGGATTATTCAGCAGATTGGAAATGGCCTATCAAATAAAGAAATTGCAGCAAAACTTTATTTGTCTGAAGGGACTGTGCGCAATTACCTTTCGACCATTTTGTCTAAATTGCAGCTGCGCGATCGCACTCAGTTAGCTATTTGGGCGGTACAAACCGGTGTGACCACAAGGAATTATACTGATGAAGATTAAATTATTTGGCTCCAAACTACAGCGTTATCTGTTGCTGCTGTTTGTTTTGGGAATCGGGTTAGGCTGGCTGATTTATCGCCATTATTTTGCTCAGCAGGTGCTGACTGTTGGTGTTTATACCGGAAGCAGTTGGGATGTGCCTAGCGGCCAGGGCAGCCAGATTATTGATGACGTTATCAAGCGTTTTGAAAAGGAACATCCTAATGTGAAAGTCGTCTATGAAAGCGGCATTTCCAAGGAAGATTATTCAAACTGGCTTTCAGACAAGATTGTGGAAGGCGATCAGCCAGATGTTTTTATGGTGCCTGAAAATGACTTCAATCTTTTGGCTTCTACCAATGCTCTGGCTAGTTTAAACAGCAAGATGAAACGTGATTTAGACACGACCATTTTTTATAGCTCCAGTCTCAAGGCTGGAGAATACAGAAATGATCAATACGCTCTGCCATTTGAAAACAACCCCGTCATGATGTGTATTAATAGCGAGCTGCTAAAGCAAGAGAATATTGCTATTCCCGAGTCTGGCTGGACCTTGGAAGAATTTTATGAAATTTGTAAAAAGGTAACCAAAGATACAGACGGAGATGGCATTATTGATCAGTATGGCAGTGTGGGCTATACTTGGCAAAATGCGGTTGCTGCGAATGGTTTGAGTCTGTTTAATGAAGCTGGAGATGAAGTCAATCTTAACAACGAGAAGATGCGGGAAATCCTA
Organism: Streptococcus dentiloxodontae; assembly: GCF_053206925.1. NCBI lineage: Bacteria > Bacillati > Bacillota > Bacilli > Lactobacillales > Streptococcaceae > Streptococcus > Streptococcus dentiloxodontae. Next base: position 34,585 of record NZ_JBRUHR010000015.1, read on the forward strand.
AACTGGGTGAGTCAGCTAAATACTTTAAATGGCAATTACACGGTATCCAGTACGGATTTTGACAAGGGCAATGTTGCCTTTATGCCTATGACTCTGGCTGAGTATCGGACCTACAAACCTTATCCTTATCATGTGTCTAAGTATTCGTCATTTACTTGGACTTGTGTGCAAATGCCAAGCGCCGCAGATGTGACAGCAACGACTCAAACCAGCACATCGCTTTTAGCCATGTCGGCTAAAACAAATCAGACAGAATTAGCTTGGGAATTTTTAGAACTGCTTTGTGCGGATCAAGAAACCCAGCAGGAAGTTTTTGCGAAATCGCAGGGAGCGTCTGTTTTGAAGTCAGTTATGAAAAGCGCTGACACAAAAGAGATCTTACAGGGTGACAGCTTTGGCTCAACCGCACTCACGGTGGATACGCTCAATCAAATGCTTGAAACTTCCATCCCAGAACCTAAATTCAAGCAATATAATGATCTGCTGGAAAAAGCGGACTACCTCATTACCCAGTCTTTGTCAAAAGGGACTATTGATACCGATCTCGCTCAAATTCAGCAGGAGATTGAGGATACGATTGATTAATCATTGCCATCAAAAATCAGAACAAATATGTGTTCTGATTTTTTAATTTTATAAATGACATTTGTCAAAAAATGCCATTACAATTATCATCTTAAGAAATGACAAACCATAGTTTGAAAGCGCTAACTATAAGCGTAAAATAAAGATAAGAAATAAAGGAGAGTGCTTATGAAGTATTTGATTTTAGTCAGTCACGGCGGCTTTGCAGAAGGTCTCAAGACTTCGCTTGCCATGTTTGCTGAGGATAAGATTGATCAGGTCATAGCGACTGGTTTGAAAAATGGAAAATCTGTTGATGATTTTGCAGAAGAATTTCGAGAGGCAATCGCTCCTCTGACGTCTGCTGATTCCGTAGTTGTTTTAGCAGATATTGTCGGCGGAAGTCCATTGACAACGGCTTGCAGTGTTTTAGAAGAGAAAGGCTTGCTCAGTTCAGCAGTAGTACTTGGCGGGATGAATCTGCCAATGGCTGTTACTTCGGTTGTGATGAAAGATGCACTTGAAGGTGATGCATTTGTCGCAGCTGTTTTACCAGAGGCGCAAGCTGCGCTGCAGGAGTTCAAAGTCGTATCAGATGATGAAGACTTTGAAGACGATGATATTTAATGATAGAAGATTTATAAAAAAGGAGAAAAATTATGTCAGTTTCATTTGTTCGTATTGATGACCGTATGATTCACGGTCAAACGGTGACACGCTGGGCCAAGGAATACCCATGCGATGGTCTTATCGCTGTCAATGATGCAGCAGCAGCTAATAAAGTTTTAACCCAGGCTTACAAGGGAGCTTCAGATAAAAAAACATTTGTTTGGACAGTGGACGCCTTCGGACAAAAATCACAAAAAGTTCTGGACTCAGATACTCGTTATTTCCTAATTACTAAAAATCCTATTGACATGAAGACCATCTTGGTTGATCAAGGTTTCGTACCAAGTGATGTCAAAGAAATCATTGTAGGTCCAGCAAATGACCGTCCAGGCGCTGTTAAATTGGGAAATAACCAATCCATCACGCAAGAAGAAGCAGAAGCTATTGAAGCTATTGAAAAGGCTGGTTATAAAGTGAAATTCCAACTTTTACCAGATGTTTCAATCGGTTATTGGTCTGATTTCAAATCTAAATTTGGCTTCTAAAAAATCTCGCTTGGCTGGCTAATCAAAACTTTAGCAGATTATTGAAAATGGTCAGCTGTTCTTTGAGATTGTTATTTCACATTGTACTTAAAGAGGGTAAGGCGCTTTGGTTTACCCTTCACAACTTGATAGACAGGAGAAAATTATTATGACAATTTCTTGGTTACAAGCAGCCTTGTTAGGTTTGTTTGCATGTTTGTCTTCTATGCCTGGTCTAGGCGGTACTACCATTGGTAACTACACTTTGGGTCGTCCTTTGGTCGGTGGTTTGGTCTGTGGGCTTATTCTTGGAGATCTTACAACTGGGATTATTTGCGGGGTTGCCATGCAGCTGGTTTACATTGCCCTTGTAACACCAGGCGGTACCGTTTCTGCTGATGTTCGTGCGGTTTCTTATATTGGTATTCCTTTGGCAATGGTGGCCATCCATTCACAAGGTTTGTCGGCAGACTCAGCAGATGCAGCTAACCTAGCTAAATCTATGGGAACCCTTGTTGGTACGGTTGGTACGGTTCTCTTTTATGGAACTGCTACTCTTAATCTAGTTTGGCAGCATATCGGTTGGAAAGCCGTAGAAAAAGGAAACTTTAAACAGCTTTACAAAGTTGACTGGCTCTATCCATGGGCTTCGCACATTATCTTTTCATTCATTCCAACTTTGATTATGTGTAAGCTTGGTGCAACAGCTGTTACAGCTTTGCGTGATGCTTTGCCAATGGATGGCATTCCAATGAAGACCCTCTTCACCGTTGGTGCCTTGCTGCCATGTGTAGGGATTGCTATCCTCTTAAAACAAATTGTTGATAAAGCAACTGATTTCATTCCATTTTTTGTTGGCTTTACCTTGGCAGCATCACTTGGTTTAAATTTGGTATCATGTGCAGTGATTTCATTAATTTTCGCAGTGTTATTCTACGAACTGGAAATGGCTAAAAATGCCAGAGTCACAGTGGCGGCAGCTGGTGATGATTTTGAAGACGATGATGAGGAGGATATCTAAGATGGCTCAAAAGAAAATTTCAAAGAAAACCTTAACAAAATCTTTCCATCATTGGTATTATGGTAACTTGACCTGCTTTTCTCAAGAGCATATGCAGACGTTTGGTTACTTAACATCAATGCTTCCAATTATCGAAGAACTTTATGATAAAAAAGAAGACCAAGAACGTTCGATGCAAACTTATACAGCTTTCTTCAATACTGAACCTCAACTTGGTTCTGTAATCGTAGGGGTCACAGCTGGTTTGGAAGAAGCTAGGGCTAATGGCTCTGGAGAAGTTGATGATGAAACCATCAATGGCCTTCGTGCAGGTTTGATGGGACCGGTTGCCGGTATTGGTGACTCAATGGTCGTTGGGACTCTCATACCTGTTATCCTTGGGATAGCTCTTGGTCTGTCTAAAGGCGGTTCTCCAATTGGTGCAGTATTTTACATTGTTGTTTGGAACCTCTTGGCTTACTTTGGTATGCGTTTTGCTTACTTTAAAGGTTATGAACTTGGTGACAAGGCGGTTGAGTTTCTTGTGGGAGCTCAAGGACAAGCTATCCGCAAGGCCGTTTCAATTATTGGTGGAATGGTTGTCGGTGGTGTAGCTGCAACTTGGGTTTCAGTTAAGACCTCTTTCCAGCTTGGCAGCGCTAAACATCCTTATTTGGTCCTTCAAGATCAACTGGATAATGTCTATCCGGGCTTATTGACAGCAGCATTCATTGTCTTTTGCTGGTGGCTAATGGCCAAGAAAAATATCTCTCCTATTAAGGTCATGCTGCTTTTGGTGGTTATTGCCTTAGTTGGTGTACTTTGTGGATTCTTTGATCCAGGTCTTTCTTACTAATCGTGATAATGGAGAATGCGATGACAAAACAAGAATTGATTCAAGGCTATGAAAGCGAGATTCAGTATCAAAAACATATGATTGATAATCTAGGAAGATGGTCCTTTCTTCTCTTTCTTCTTGCAAGTGTCGGTGTGGTTATGATTTATCTTTTTCATCAGACCGTTTTACTTGGATTCATCATTGGAATCGTTCTTACTGTTCTGGGAATACTTGGTATGCTCTTATTTGGCTATGGTATTTACAAAGGGAAACGCAATGTCAATCGCGTGATTGATGATTTTGAAACAAAGTTACAATCCTTTCATTAATTGTTGCCTCTGAAATTTTCAAAGATTTCAGAGGTTTTTTCTTGACTATTTCTGACCAAGTGATAAAATAAGGAATGTAAAAGTTAGCACTCATACATACAGAGTGCTAAAAAGGAAAAAGAAGGTTTTCAGCTCAGCTTTTTCTAAAAAATAAAACGGAGGCAAAAACATGTTAAAACCATTAGGTGATCGCGTGGTCGTAAAGATTGCGGAAGAAAAGGAACAAACTGTTGGCGGACTTGTCCTAGCGGGAAGCAGTAAAGAACAAACACAGGAAGCAACAGTTGTGGCAGTTGGTCAGGGCATTCGCACATTGACGGGTGATTTGGTAGCTCCTAGTGTTGATGAGGGTGACAGGGTTCTTGTAGAAAATGGTGCAGGAATTGAAGTCAAGGATGGAGATGAGACTGTTACTCTTGTACGTGAAGCAGACATCTTGGCTGTCTTGGCATAAGGATGAGTCTATACAAGCTCGAAAATAAATAACATTTTAAGTATGAAAGGATTTGAATCCGTCCCTGTCGTCAGAAAGAAATTGTCCTGAAAATGCTAGCTAGTGCTTGAGGTCATATTTTTCTGTCTGATTAGGGACGGACTTGGTATCATAATTATGGCAAAAGAAATTAAATTTTCATCAGATGCGCGTGCAGCTATGGTGCGCGGTGTGGATACATTGGCTGACACCGTTAAGGTGACACTTGGCCCTAAAGGCCGCAATGTGGTTTTGGAAAAATCGTTTGGTTCACCGCTTATTACCAATGATGGTGTTACCATTGCTAAAGAAATTGAATTAGAAGATCATTTTGAAAATATGGGTGCCAAACTCGTGTCCGAAGTGGCTTCTAAAACCAATGACATTGCTGGTGACGGAACAACAACAGCAACTGTCTTGACACAGGCTATTGTCCGTGAAGGTTTGAAAAACGTCACAGCAGGTGCTAATCCAATCGGTATTCGCCGCGGGATTGAGACAGCTGTTGCCACTGCGGTAGAAGAATTGAAAGTGATTGCCCAGCCTGTTTCCGGTAAAGAAGCTATCGCACAGGTTGCGGCTGTATCATCACGTTCTGAAAAAGTTGGTGAATACATCTCAGAAGCCATGGAAAAAGTTGGCAATGACGGTGTCATCACGATTGAAGAATCACGCGGTATGGAAACTGAACTTGATGTGGTTGAAGGTATGCAGTTTGACCGTGGCTACCTGTCACAATACATGGTGACTGACAACGAAAAAATGGTAGCTGATCTTGATAATCCTTACATCTTGATTACAGATAAGAAAATCTCTAACATTCAAGATGTGCTGCCACTCTTAGAAGAAGTCCTCAAAACCAGCCGTCCGCTATTGATTATCGCAGACGATGTGGATGGCGAAGCTCTTCCGACTCTTGTCCTCAATAAGATCCGCGGTACGTTCAATGTTGTTGCCGTTAAAGCACCTGGCTTTGGTGACCGCCGCAAAGCTATGCTTGAAGACATTGCTATCTTGACAGGCGGAACGGTTATCACAGAAGATCTTGGCCTTGAGCTCAAAGATGCGACAATTGCTGCGCTTGGTCAGGCCGCTAAAGTGACGATTGATAAAGATAATACTGTCATTGTCGAAGGTGCTGGCGCTGCTGATGCCATTGCCAATCGTGTGGCTTTGATCAAATCACAAATTGAAACGACAACATCAGAATTTGACCGCGAAAAATTGCAAGAACGCTTGGCTAAGTTAGCAGGCGGCGTAGCAGTTATCAAAGTCGGTGCTGCAACTGAAACCGAACTCAAAGAAATGAAGCTACGCATTGAAGATGCGCTCAACGCCACACGCGCAGCTGTTGAAGAAGGTATTGTTGCAGGTGGTGGTACTGCCCTTGTCAATGTTATCGGCAAAGTCGCTGCTCTTGACCTTGATGGTGATGAAGCTACTGGACGTAACATTGTCCAACGTGCTTTGGAAGAACCTGTCCGTCAAATTGCTAAAAATGCAGGTTATGAAGGTTCTGTTGTCATTGACCGCTTGAAAAATAGCGAAGTCGGAACAGGTTTCAATGCTGCTAACGGCGAATGGGCTGATATGGTGGAAGCTGGAATCATTGATCCTGTTAAGGTGACACGCTCTGCTCTGCAAAATGCAGCCTCTGTTGCCAGCCTTATTTTGACAACTGAAGCTGTCGTTGCTAACAAACCAGAAGCAGAAGCGCCTGCAGCACCAGCCATGGATCCTTCAATGATGGGTGGCATGATGTAAGTGAAAAGGTAAATCAAACTTAAAAAACAGTCATCAAGCGAATACTTGATGACTGTTTTTATAAATATTAATGCTTTCCCAATTTTTCAAAGGTTAAAAATAAAATATAGCCAATAACCATACCGGAGAAATTTTGCAGGGCATTTCCCAGAACACTAGCCCAAGCGGCGCCCCAGCCATATCCTAAAAGCAGGGCTGCAGCAAAGTACCAGCCAATCATAGCCAAACTGGCAAGTCCCAATCCTAATAAGCGTTTCTTCCCAGTCCAGCCAGCAAAGAAGCCCTGCATTCCATGAGCCAGCAGACTATGTAGCATGTACTGCGGGTAACCTAGCAGCAGATCAATCAGAAAGCCGGACAAACCGCCGACCACAGCGCCAGCCTTTGCCCCTAAATAAAAGGCTGCAAAATAAATGCCGACATCCAAAAGGGTCAAAAATCCTGTTGGCGTTGGTATATGTATGTAAGCCAATACGACACTTAGCGCCGTCAAAATTGCCGTTAGTGTTAGTTCTTTAGTTTTTTCAGTTCTCATAGTTTTGATCTACTCCATAGTGATCGGAATGCAAAATCGCTTGATAAACAAAGTCTTTGGAAATTTCAACAGCCTCAAGAGCAGATTTACCTAAAACGATTTGACTGGCAATGCTGGAAGCAAAGGTACAGCCAGCTCCTATATTGTTATTGGTTAGTACAGGGTATTCAAGCACATGCAGTTTTTTACCATCATAAAAGACATCTATAGCTTTTTCCTGACTAAAGCGATTGCCCCCTTTAATGACCACATTTTGGGCACCTAGCTGGTGTAGTTTTTGAGCGGCCGCCTTCATGTCGTCTAAGGTTTTGATTGTTTTTTGGGACAATAGCTCAGCTTCTACTAGATTTGGTGTGATGATACTTGTGTAGGGGAAAAATTTCAGAAGCTCTGTCCTGAGTGCAGAAACTTCAACGTCATGACTTTCCTTACAGACAAGCACAGGATCAAGGATTAAAGGAATAGAGGCGTGCGCTTTAACAAAGTCTAAAGTCAGCTCTGCTATTTCTACATTAGGCAAAAGCCCCAGCTTAATCCCTGAGAAATCAATATCTTTCAAGCTATTTAACTGGTGCTGAAAAACAGTCTTGTCTGTGGCAAATACTTCAAAGCCTGTATCTGTCACTGCTGTCAGGCAAGTCACAGCAACAAAACCATGCAGGTGATTGGTGCTGTAAGTTGCAAGATCTGCATGCAGACCGCCGCCGCTGAAGATATCATTGCCTGAAATAGCCAAAATGTATTTAGTCGTCATAACTAATCTCCTTCAAATAAAGTCCTCTCCCCGCAGCTGTTGGGCCTGCAAGGCTGCGATTTTTCGATTCTAAAACAGTTTTAATCTGGCTGACCGGCATGCGTCCGTTACCGATTTTCAGAAGTGTGCCGACCATATTTCTGACTTGCTTGTAAAGAAAGCCATTGCCTGTGAAGGTAAAGACCAAAAAGCCAGTCTTGTTATCCTTCTCAACCCTTGCTTGGCTAATGGTGCGAACCTTATTTTGAACAGCGCTGCCAGAGGCCGTAAAACCGGTGAAATCATGAGTGCCTACCAGATCTTTGATTGCTTCCTGCATACGGCTTAAATCCAGTGGATAAGGGTAGGAAGTAGCATAATTACGCATCATAGGATTCTTGGGGCGGCCGCTGTCCACTAAAAACTCATAGGTCTTACTGTGTTTGTTATAACGCGCATGAAAATTATCACTAACCCTTTCAACGCTGATAACATCAATATCCTCAGGTGCTTGTGTATCCAGCCCAAAGCGCAGCTTTTCAGCATCCCGCTCTTCTGGCAAATCAAAATGAATAACCTGACCATAAGCATGAACTCCAGAATCTGTACGGCCTGCTCCTTGCAGCTTAACGGGTTTGCCACTATTAAGTTTTTGTAGAGTTTTTTCTAATTCTTCCTGAACGGATCGCTCTTTAGTTTGCCGCTGAAAACCAGCAAATAAAGTCCCGTCGTAAGAAATTGTTGCTTTATATCGTACCATGTGTTTATTCTATCATTTATATCTTATCAGGACTAGGCTTAGGAAGAATAGCTGTCTGGGGACAGATTTTGTTAAAAGCTTCCTTATCCATTTTTGCTTCCCCATTAAGCTGGTAAATTCATGATATCTTATTTAGGCATTCGTGATGAGGACTTGTTCTCAGTGCTGTTTCACATTAACCATCAACCACGCAAATGTTTAGGTTACAGAAACACCCTTTGAGGTACTTTTGAATGAGTTTTAAAAAGTTGCACTTATTCTTGCAATTTATCATTTAAAAAAGGCAGGATTGCTATCCTAGCCTTCGTGTTATTAATCTAATAGAGCAGATGGATTTTGTGAGACAAGTGCACGGTAAAATTCTGATCGAGTTGTTTGCACATAAGGGGCAAGCCACAAATAGCCGATTCCAGCTGTGAACAGGCATAAAATACTCCAGCCAAGGAAACTCAAATCCAAGACGAAGAGATCAAATTTATGGCCATCCATTAAACGACGTGATTTTGTAATAGCCTCAGTTGCACTGATGTCTTTTCCTTGACGCTTTAAATCATCTACGATGTAAAAAGACATAGCGTACGAATATGATTTGATGATACCTGGAATAACAAAGAGAAGTGTCCACAGGGAGGTAAATACCCATTTTAATAGCCAAGTTAATAAGAAGGAGCCAACCCTTTGTTCACGAAAACCAGCAAAAGCGGCTGAGAAAGAATCACTGTCTCTTCGGTTGTCAACCAGATGAAGAAAGCCAAGTGAGATACTAGCTGCTAAGATTGAGACAACAAATTGTAGGGCGCGTGTACTTAAAGAAATATGATATGTTCCAGATATTACAGACCTATCTGTGCCAGTTTCTGTCAGGATTTGATAGGTTCCGCTTACCACATCTTTGGAGATACTAAAACCAAAGATAATGTTAATAACAAGCAGAATAGCTGAAATTCCAACAGCCCAGCCCCAGTTACCAGCTAATTTTTGCTTGGCACGAGTTTTTAATTCAGCGCGAGTCATAAAAAACCTCCTAAATGAGTTATAGATTAGTCTATAAAGACTGAATAATTATATAAAAATTTTTATGTTGGGTCAAATGGATTCAAGAAAATCACTTTAACTTATGAAGTTCTTGTTCAAAGGTAGAGGAGGGAGCGTTCACTTTTATTTTTTCCAAAGTCAGCGGATGAATGAGGCTGAGCTGGTGAGCGTGGAGCATAAGTCTTGATGCTGGGATATTGCTATAAAGAGGGTCGCCCATGATAGCATGATTATGATGAGCTAAATGGACACGGATTTGGTGGGTTCTGCCAGTAGCCAGCCGACAGTTTACTAGGCTAAATTGCTCAAAGGTTTTGAGTCTGGTAACTCTTGTAAGAGCTGTCAGTCCTTTTTTGAGGTCAACAAGGCGCTTTCTGCGATCATGTCGATCACGGCCAATTCTATCATTGTAGGTTACTTCTTTTGACTTTATATCTCCTTGGATTACAGCCCAATATTGGCGAGAAATTTTTTTATTCTCCAGCAGGCGATTGAGAATGGGCAGTATAAATGGATTCTTAGCAAAAATAATGGCTCCGCTGGTCTCTTTATCTAATCTGTGGACAACATAGCAGGTCTGTTTGCAATAGGCAGCAACATGATTAAGCAGAGCAATTTCATCAGGCTCATTACCGTGGGTTTTCATGCCTTCAGGTTTATTAACGATAATAAATTGGTCATCCTCGTAGAGGCAGTCAACGAGGTTTGCCTGTCCAAATGGAATCACTTTTTGAGGGTAGTCTTGCTCATCAAAAGTAAGAGCGATTTCATCGCCAGTTTGAACCAAGCTTTTCCAGTTAATAGCCTTTCCGTTAATCGTGACATGCTTTTTGATGCGTAAGAAATGCCTAATTTTTCGCGGGATTAAGAGGTGTTTCTCCAGCAGATCTTTGACGGTGCAGGCAGGGTAGGGATTAGGGAAGTTTAGGTGTAATGTCATGCCTCTATTATAACATGAAGCTAGCGGCAGCTCATTATTTTCCTAAAAGAGACAGCTAAATTAAGACAGAAAAAATACAAACTTGGTATAATAGGAGTATGGCAATTATTGATACATTAAAAAAATGGTTCTCTAGAAAGGATAAACGGGATGCGGAGATTGTAGATGCTCAGGAAAATGAGCGTGATCTTGAAGAAACCGCCTGGTTTACCCCTTTGAAAGATGGACCGCAGAGAAAAAAACAATCTGCTGAGAAAAGCGGATTCCAGCAGTCTATTGGCTCTGGTTTGAAAAAACTTTTCACCAAAAAAGATAATGAGAAAACCGCCGACGATTTGGCAGCTGAAGAAGAGCCTTCTGTAAGTTCGCATTATCGGCGTTCTAAACCAAAGAAAGAAATTGACAGATCAACCCGATTGGGGAAAGTCAAAGCTTTTTTGGGAAAATTTGCACTGTCACCTCGTAATCCTCTGAGACGTTTTTGGCGGCGTTATCACTTGGGGAAGGTTTTGCTGATTCTGTCAGGCTTGTTTGTTTTGGTAGTGGGCTCTTACCTGTTTTACATCGCTAAAACGACAAAGGTTTCTGAACTTCAGGATGCTTTAAAAGCAACAACCGTTATTTATGACCGCGAAGGTAATCAGGCCGGATCGCTCTCCAGTCAAAAAGGCTCTTATGTGGAATTGGATGCTGTGAGTGATTATATGGAAGCGGCTGTTATTGCGACTGAAGATAGGACTTTCTATGAAAACAGCGGGATTAATTACCAGCGTTTCTTGCTGGCAGTTGTCACCCTAGGGCGCTATGGCGGTGGTTCGACCATTACGCAGCAGTTGGCGAAAAATGCCTTTTTGAGTCAGGAACAAACAATTACACGTAAGGCAAAAGAATTCTTTTTATCGCTGGAATTGACCAAGAAGTATACTAAGGATGAGATACTGACCATGTATCTCAACAATGCTTACTTTGGCAATGGTGTCTGGGGAGTAGAAGATGCCAGCCAGAAATATTTTGGCACCTCGGCAGCTAACTTGACCTTGGATCAGGCGGCTACTTTAGCTGGAATGCTTAAAGGTCCTGAATTTTATAATCCAATTGATAATTTAGAGAATTCTGTTAACCGTCGCAATACAGTGCTTGATAATATGGTCAATGCTGGAAAAATAACACAGGACGAAGCTAACCAAGCTGCAAGTGCTGATATGGCCAGCGAGTTGGTGGATACTTATTCTGGAGATACAAACGATTATAATTACCCATCTTATTTTGATGCCGTTATCAATGAAGCTATTGATACTTATGGTTTAAGTGAGGACGACATTGTCAAGAATGGCTACAAGATTTACACGGAGATGGATACCAATTACCAAACCAATATGCAAGAAACCTATTCTTACACGGGTCTCTTTCCAACATCGGCTTATGATGGCACAAGCGCCCAGTCTGCCAGTGTGGCAATAGATCCAACGACCGGTGCTGTCAGAGGTTTAGTTGGGCGTGTCAACAGTACAACAGACACTACTTTTCGTGATTTCAATTATGCGACGCAATCATCACGCAGTCCAGGTTCAACCATTAAACCTTTAGTGGTCTATTCGCCTGCTGTTGCTTCTGGCTGGGATATTGATACTGATTTGCCAAATACGGTCAAAGATTATGATGGCTATGCTCCAACAAACTACGGCGGTATTGAAACAGAAGACCTGCCTATGTACCAAGCCTTGGCTAATTCTTATAATATTCCTGCCGTTTATTTGCTTAATGAAATTGGCATTGATAAAGGTATTAGTTATGGTAAGAAATTCGGCCTTAATTTTGATGGTGTTTCAAAAGAGCTTGGTGTTGCCTTGGGAGGCAGTGTGACAGCAAGCCCGCTCAAGATGGCTCAGGCATACTCAACCTTTGCAAATGGCGGTGTGATGAATGATGCACACTTCATTACCAAAATTGAAAATGCCAGCGGCGATGTCATTGCAAAGCATAAAGGCAGTTCTAACCGAATCATCAGCAAATCGGTTTCTGATAAAATGACCAGTATGATGTTGGGAACTTTCTCAAATGGTTCAGCAGTCAATGCCAATGTGTATGGCTATACCCTAGCTGGTAAGACAGGAACTGTTGAAGCCAACTTTAACAGTGATTTGACGAGTGACCAATGGGTAATTGGTTATACTCCTGATGTGGTCTTGACCACTTGGGTGGGCTATGATACTACAGATGAAAATCATTATTTAGACGACAGCAGTTCAGGAACGGCCTCTTCTATCTTTAGTTACATGGCTTCAGGTGTCTTGCCTTATACCGCAGGAAATGAATTTAATGTGGAAAATGCTTACGCTGCTGATGGTCAGGCCTTAACTTATACAGCCGAGGAAGAAACAGGCAGCAGCAGTTCAGACTCTTCTTCTAAGAGCTGGACAGATAAAGCTGGTGATGTTATCAGCGATATTGAACAGGGAGCAAAAGATTTGTGGGATGGCATCACAGGTATCTTCAACTAACTTGTCAAACTGTGGGAAACATGTTAAGATAATAAGAACGGAGGCGTTATGGCACAAAAAAAAGCAAGCCTAGCGTGTACAGAGTGCGGGAGCCGCAACTATTCAATCAGTGTGAGCAGCGCCCCAAAACCAACACGATTAGAAGTTAATAAATACTGTAAACATTGTAAGAAATATACCTTGCATAAGGAAACAAGATAGGAGATACCGTGAGACGTACAGGAAGCATTTTTAAAGTTTTAAAAGACACCACATGGCCTAATCGTACTCAGCGTTGGCATGATTTCATTTCTATTTTGGAATACACAGCCTTTTTTACCGTCATCATTTTTGCCTTTGACGAATTGCTGAGACGCGGGCTTCTGGTTTTGATTAAACTTTTCTAGGAGAAAAAACAAAAAAGAGTAGGCAGTCCTGCTCTTTTTGTGTTATACTAAAGGCAGGAAAATGCATTAAAAGCCTGATGGCTTTTTTATTGTAATCAAAAGAGCTTTGCTCTGCTATTTTCAAAAAGAGGTAAAAAGAATGTTAGATTCATTTGACAAAGGCTGGTTTGTCCTGCAAACTTACTCAGGCTACGAAAACAAGGTTAAAGAAAATCTATTGCAGCGTGCGCAAACTTATAATATGCTGGACAATATTTTGCGCGTGGAAATTCCGACACAAACTGTAAATGTTGAAAAAAATGGTAAGACCAAAGAAGTCGAAGAAAATCGTTTCCCAGGTTATGTGCTAGTTGAGATGGTCATGACAGACGAGGCTTGGTTTGTAGTGCGTAACACACCTAATGTTACGGGATTTGTGGGCTCTCACGGGAACCGTTCAAAACCGACTCCGCTTTTGGAAGAGGAAATTCGTTCAATCCTTATCTCCATGGGACAAACAGTTGAGGTCTTTGACACCAATATCAAGGAAGGTGACGTTGTTCAAATTATTGATGGTGCCTTTATAGGACAGGAAGGCCGTGTTATTGAAATTGAGAATAACAAGGTCAAGATTATGATTAATATGTTTGGTTCAGAAACGGCTGCAGAACTTGAATTGTACCAAATTGCAGAGTTGTAAGAACTTGCTGCAGGTGTGGTTTTTCTGATTTCATAGTGTCAGAAGATAAATTTGCTTAAACATCAGGAATATAAGAGGCTGGGACAAAGATCCAGCCTCTTATCAATATATCGGTAAGAGCAATCTGATGCAGTAGGTGGAAGTAAGCCTAGCTATGCAGTCCTAATCTTACCTTTCAACAGCTTTTCCAAGCTTTTTAAACCATGCAGAAGTTGCTTTTTTCTCAGACCGTTAGATCTGGGAAATGGGAAAAGCAAGTCTGTGTCAAAACAGTCTGAGCATAGCCCGTTTTGGGTTAGCAACTAAAAGGGAAGATTTGCTGAAAAAGAGATTTCTGCGAAATCAAGAGTTTGATATGTAATCTTTTGAACTGCATTTTTTGCGAGTAATTGTGCAGAAATCAGGCGTGTGTCCGTCTTATTATGGAGGTGTTATGACTTACAAGGAACGCTATGAGCGCTTGTCAAGACCGTTTGTTCCCTATGCCCGCCAAATTGCTTTGGTTAATTACTGTCTAACGGGAGTGATGTATCTCATTTATCCAGTTCTGCTTCTTTATCTTTTGTGGGTTAAAGGCTGGTTAGTGTTTTTACTTTATTTTCTGATTTCAGGGGTCACTTTTGTTTTGCTGTCTTTTATACGATCTCAGATGAATTGGAAACGCCCCTATGAGGCTTGGGATATTAAGCCAATTCTTGTCAAGGAAGTCAAGGGGAATTCTATGCCCAGCCGTCATGTTTTTTCAGCCAGCCTTATTTCCATGGCAGTAATTAGTGTTAGTCTATGGCCGGGCTTGTTTTGTTTATTGGTGACTTTGATCATTGCTGGGCTGCGTGTTATTGCTGGTGTGCATTACCCACGAGATGTACTCGCTGGCCTTGTCATTGGTGTTGTCTGCGGTCTTTTATTTTGGTTTGTTTTAGTATGTCCTGTCTAAAAATAGAGAAGTCAAGTAAGTGTGTATTCTCTAATAAGCTTAAACGTGCTATAATAAAAAAGATATTATTTTTGAAGAAGAAAGGAGCCAAAATCAATCAAAAAGGATCTGAGATTTAGTATCTTACTCTTAAAATCTCTTTTGGATTGACTTTATAAAATTATGGCAACTTACAATCACAAAGCAATTGAGAATAAATGGCAAGAGTTCTGGGAAGCTCATCATACTTTTAAGACTGGAACAGATGCCACAAAACCTAAATTTTACGCCCTTGATATGTTTCCTTACCCATCAGGAGCTGGGCTGCATGTTGGGCATCCTGAGGGCTACACAGCAACGGATATCCTCAGCCGTTTCAAGCGCGCACAGGGATACAATGTCCTGCATCCAATGGGTTGGGATGCTTTTGGCTTGCCTGCTGAACAATATGCTATGGATACGGGTCATGATCCTGCTGATTTTACAGCACAAAATATTGCGACTTTTAAACGTCAAATTCAGTCACTTGGCTTTTCTTATGACTGGGACCGTGAAATTAACACAACTGATCCTAACTACTATAAATGGACTCAGTGGATTTTCACCAAATTGTACGAAAAAGGCTTGGCATATGAAGCGGAAGTGCCTGTCAACTGGGTAGAAGAATTAGGAACAGCCATTGCCAATGAAGAAGTCCTGCCTGACGGGACATCAGAGCGCGGTGGTTACCCAGTCGTGCGCAAGCCTATGCGCCAATGGATGCTGAAAATCACAGCCTATGCAGAGCGCCTCTTAGAAGATTTGGAAGACCTTGATTGGCCTGAATCTATCAAGGATATGCAGCGCAACTGGATTGGTAAATCAACAGGAGCCAATGTGACCTTCAAGGTCAAAGACACTGACAAAGACTTCACCGTTTTTACCACTCGTCCGGATACCCTTTTCGGTGCCACTTATGCTGTTCTTGCTCCCGAGCATGACTTGGTAGATGCGATTACAACGGCTGACCAAGTCCAAGCAGTCGCAGACTACAAACACCAAGCAAGTCTTAAATCAGACCTTGCTCGTACAGACCTTGCCAAGGAAAAGACCGGTGTTTGGACCGGTGCCTATGCTATCAATCCTGTTAATGGCAAAGAGATCCCTATCTGGATTGCTGACTATGTCCTTGCCAGCTACGGTACAGGTGCTATCATGGCCGTACCTGCCCATGACGACCGAGACTGGGAATTTGCCAAACAGTTTAACCTTGATATTATTCCCGTTCTTGAAGGTGGAAATGTGGCTGACGCTGCTTACACCGAAGACGGTCTTCATATTAACTCGGGCTTCTTAGATGGTCTTGACAAGGCTGCCGCTATTGATAAGATGGTCGAATGGTTGGAAGAAAAGGGTGTTGGGAATAAGAAAGTAACCTATCGCTTACGCGATTGGCTCTTTAGCCGTCAGCGCTATTGGGGTGAGCCAATTCCAATTATTCATTGGGAAGATGGCACTTCAACAGCAGTTCCAGAGGATCAATTACCGCTTGTTCTTCCAGTGACATCTGATATCAAGCCTTCTGGTACTGGTGAGAGTCCGCTTGCTAACTTGACAGACTGGCTAGAAGTAACCCGTGAGGACGGTGTTAAAGGCCGTCGCGAAACAAATACTATGCCGCAGTGGGCAGGATCCAGCTGGTACTTCCTGCGTTACATTGATCCGCATAATGACCAAAAACTGGCTGATGAGGATCTGCTCAAACAGTGGCTGCCAGTTGATATTTATGTTGGTGGTGCTGAACACGCTGTTCTTCACTTGCTCTATGCACGTTTCTGGCATAAGTTTCTCTATGATTTAGGTGTCGTTCCAACAAAAGAGCCCTTCCAAAAACTCTTTAACCAGGGCATGATTTTAGGAACTAGCTATCGTGACCATCGCGGTGCTCTTGTGGCAACAGACAAGGTTGAAAAACGCAATGGATCCTTCTTCAACATCGAAACAGGTGAAGAACTGGAACAAGCCCCAGCTAAGATGTCTAAATCCCTCAAGAATGTTGTCAACCCTGATGATGTTGTGGAACAATACGGTGCCGATACCCTTCGTGTTTACGAAATGTTCATGGGACCGCTTGATGCTTCCATTGCTTGGTCTGAAGAAGGTCTGGAAGGCTCGCGTAAATTCCTTGATCGCGTTTATCGTCTCATCACTTCTAAAGACATCGTTGCTGAAAACAATGGTCATTTAGACAAGGTTTATAATGAAGTTGTAAAAACAGTAACAGAGCACCTTGAAGCCATGCGTTTTAACACGGCTATTTCTCAATTGATGATTTTTGTTAATGCTGCCAATAAGGAAGAACAACTCTTTGTTGATTATGCCAAGGGCTTCGTTCAATTATTAGCACCATTTGCCCCGCACTTGTCTGAAGAACTTTGGCAAGTATTGACGCAGTCAGGTGAGTCTATCAGCTACGTCGCTTGGCCAACTTGGGACGAAAGTAAACTTGTTGAAAATGAAATTGAAATTGTCCTGCAAATAAAAGGGAAAGTCCGTGCAAAAGCTGTTGTTCCAAAAGATTTAACACGTGAAGAATTGGAACAAATTGCTCTAAACAATGACAAAATCAAGACTGAAATTGCAGGGAAAAAAATCATCAAAGTGATCGCAGTGCCTAATAAACTAGTCAATATTGTGGTTAAATAAGAGCCAGCGCAGCCCTTTTCTTAAGATAGCATCTAAAACTTTAGATGGCTGAGTAACTAATTGTTTTTTTAAATCAGATAAAAAAGAGTGGAGAGAATACTCAAGATTTTGGCATATTGTCAACTGTAGTGGGTGACTTATAACGGCTCATTGTCAACTGTAGTGGGTGACTTATAACTAAGCACGAGAGAGAATCAGATTGGTTCTCTCTCTTTGCATGTTCAAAGCGATGAGAATTTTAGTTTTAAAGTTTTTGAAGTTTCGAAAGCCAAAAGCTTGGCGTTTGATGTCCTTGATGAGCTTGTTGGTAGCTTCCAGTTTAGCGTTAGAATAAGGTAGGTTAAGAGCATTTGTAATGTAAGCCTTGTATTTGAGAAAGGTCTTGAAGACGATTAAAAATGGCTGATTGACCAGATCCAAATGATCTTCAATGAGCTCAAAGAATTCAGTTGCTCGTTTTTCTTGAAAATGGAAGAGCAGGAGTTGATAAAGCTCATAATAAAAGCAAAGTTCATCAGAGAAAGCTAAAGTTTTATTGACAATCTCACGAGGGGTTAAAGTTTGCCTAAAGGTTCGTGAATAGG
>NZ_JBRUHR010000016.1:0-48567 GCF_053206925.1 Streptococcus dentiloxodontae
ATAGGAATCTTTCTAATGATGGTTTTGTCGCTTTTCATTATAAGTCATATGGGACTTTTTGTGTATACACTCAAAAAGCCCTATAATATCTGAATGAGATTTACCCACTACAGATATTATAGAGCCCTTTTGTTCCAGCCTTGATTTTTTGAGATAAGAAAAAAATGAAAACTTGAAAAGAAAAACCTAAAATATATTGACAATTCCTTAGATTAGCAGTAAAATACAGCAGATTGGGGTTCTGGGAGCTATAAGTATGCTCTTTCTTGTAAGGAAATTGCTTTAGTGGAAGGAAGGAACAGGGATGAAAAAAAGAGTCATCTATTTTACCGTATTTTTAGTCTTAATAGCATGCGGCCTTGCTGTATTTGTTGGAATCCAATCAAAAAGCACAGCCTCTAAGGAGGTTAAGTGGGGTTATACAGGTTCAACTGGTCCAGAACATTGGGCAGAATTGTCTGAGGATTATGAGCTCAGCAGAGATGGTAAGGAGCAGTCTCCTATTAATATTACCAATGCTGAGGATGTTGATTTACCGGAACTTGATCTGAACAGTAAACCATCAGAAGCCAGTGTTGAAAATAATGGTCATACCATTGAGGTAAGCTTTAAGAAATCAAATAATACTCTGACGATCGGTGATGCTGTTTACAAACTCGAACAGTTTCATTTCCATGCGCCGAGTGAAAATGAAATTGATGGCAAGACCTATCCGCTTGAAGGTCATTTTGTTTACAAAACCGATGACGGAAAGATCACGGTTATTTCTGTGCTTTACCAATACGGTGAAGAAAATCAAGAATTAAAGCAAGTCTGGGATAATATGCCTAAATCTGTTGATAAAGAAAAGGAGCTCCCTGATACTGTTTCCGTGGATAAACTCTATCCTGAAAATAAAGATTATTATAATTTTGAGGGTTCCTTGACAACGCCGCCATGTACTGAGGGTGTTAACTGGATTGTTTTTAAAAATCAAGAAACTATTAGTAAAGAACAGGTCGAAAAATTCTCTAAAACCCTTGGATTTGACAACAATCGGCCTATTCAGGATACAAATGGACGTGAGATCAAAGAATAACTTCTAGAAGTAATGAAGTTAAGACACTAAAAAAGCTGAGTTGCTGCTCAGCTTTTATTTTATGAAAGAAAGGCTTCCAGACCTAGAAGTGTCAGAGTTCCCATGATAATGCCGGCTAAAATAACGCCTAGCATAACAGCAATGATGCTGCGTTTGAAGTCCCAGTCTAAAATAGAGGCTGCAAGAGTTCCTGTCCAAGCTCCGGTGCCCGGAATAGGGATTCCAACAAAGAGCAAAAGTGCCCAGAAAACTCCCTTATCTCCAGCCGCAGCAGAAAGTTTAGAACCTCCGCTGTGCCCTTTTTTCAAACACCAGCTGAAGAAACCGCCAATAAAAGGCTTATCTGCTCCCCATTCCAAAACACGGCGGGCAAAGAAAAAGATGATAGGAACAGGCAACATGTTTCCAATGACACCAATAACAAGGGCCTGCCACATAGGAATCCCTGTAGCAACAGCGTATGGCACAGCTCCTCTAAGTTCAATAATAGGTACCATAGAAATGAGAAATGTAATCAAGTAGTTCATGAAGTTCTACCTTTCTGTAGGATCTCATCTATTTTATCCTACCAAGGGGCAATCTGGCAAGAGAAAATGATTAATCTATTCCTCTTATTTTGCTTGCTTCTATTTTTTTGTTATAATAATAGTCAGTTATAGTCAAAGTGGACAGGAGACAGGATATGGCAAGAAATACTTCAGATAGTATTGAAGAATATATCAAAAAATTACTTTCTCAATCAGGAATTGCAGAGATTCAAAGATCAAATTTGGCAGATACTTTTCAAGTGGTTCCAAGTCAGATTAATTATGTAATAAAAACGCGCTTTACGGAGAGTCGCGGTTATATTGTTGAAAGTAAACGTGGCGGCGGTGGCTATATTCGTATTGCCAAGGTGCGCTTTTCTGATAAACACCATATGCTTAATGACTTGCTGAATAACTTAGGAAGTCAAGTAAGTGAACATGTTTTTACTGATTTTATACAGTTGCTTTTTGATGAGGGGATTGTCACAGAGCAGGAAGGCAATCTGGTTTTGGCAACAGCCAGTGATGCTGTTCTTGGTGAAGAGGCTCCATTTATCCGCTCGCGCATGCTTCGCAGTCTCTTGCTGCGCTTAGATAGAAAAGGAAATTAAATGACACAATATTCAACAAAAATGCAGGCAGTTTTTCAGGTGGCTCAAAGACAAGCAGAGCGTTTCAACAGTGCTTTTTTAGAGACCTGGCATGTTCTTTTAGGGCTAATCGCAGTGCCTGGCTCGGTTGCTTATTTGGCTTTTATGGATTTTGAAGATAGGGTTCGGCCGGAAGAGATTGAAGCAGCTGCCGTTTTGGTTATGGGAACTGATTCTGTTAAAAATGAAGGTTCAGACGTTACGGAATTTCGAGCGCAATCTCGTGCTCTGACAGAAATCTTGGAATATGCGACAGCTATTGCTCAAGTAACAGATGCTCAGGAGGTTGGTTCTGAACATGTACTAATGGCTCTTTTACTTAATAAGGATTTAATGGCTGCTCAATTGCTGGAAATTGCAGGTTTTGGATTCAAAGATGATAGCGAAGAGCTACGTTTGCTGGACTTACGTCGGTCAGTGGAGCGTTATGCTGGTTTTTCCAAGGCAAAAATTAGGGAAATTTATGATCTGCGCAAGGCTGAAAAGACCAAAAGTGGCAGCAGCACGTCTTCTCTGGCGCAGCCACAGGCCTTTACAGGAAGCTTAGTTGATTTCACTCGTGATCTAACAGCAATTGCTCTTTCGGGTAAATCAGATCCCGTTATTGGCAGAGATGAAGAAATACTGCGTATAATTCAGGTGCTTAGCCGCAGAACTAAAAATAATCCTGTGATTGTAGGAGATGCCGGTGTTGGTAAAACAGCATTGGCTTTGGGACTGGCTCAGCATATTATATCTGGAGAGGTGCCCTTTGAACTAGCTGATATGCGCGTACTTGAATTGGATATGATGAGCGTGGTGGCTGGTACTCGTTTTCGTGGTGATTTTGAAGAGCGCATGAATAAAATTATTGCCGATGTTGAAGAAGCTGGCAATATTATTCTCTTTGTTGATGAAATGCATACCATTATGGGGTCAGGAAGCAGTATTGACAGCACTTTAGATGCGGCTAATATTTTAAAACCGGCCCTTGCTCGAGGAACCCTGCATATGGTTGGAGCAACAACTCAGGATGAATATCAAAAGTACATTGAAAGAGATACTGCCTTATCTCGCCGGTTTGCTAAAATTATTATTGAAGAACCAAGTGTTACAGATACTATTACTATTCTAAAAGGTATTCGTCAGACTTATGAAGATTATCATCACGTAACCATCACTGATCAAGCTTTAGAGACAGCAGTAAAAGCAGCGCACCGCTATTTAACAGCAAGGCGCCTTCCTGACTCTGCTATTGATCTATTAGATGAGGCTAGTGCTACGGTTCAGGGCAAAATCAAAAAGGAAGCCAAACAGGCTTTAACGCCAATGGACGAGGCTTTAATAAGTGGCAATATGAAAGAAGCAGTCCAGCTTTACAAGGCCAGTCAGACACCCCAGTCTATCAGTCCAGCTCTTGTTGATGAAGACCAAATTATGCAGACGCTCAGTAAGCTATCAGGTATTCCTGTCGAAAAAATGACTCAGGCAGACAGCAAAAAATACCTTACTTTGGAAAGCGAACTGCATAAGCGTGTGATTGGCCAAGATGAAGCGGTATCGGCAATTAGCCGTGCTATTCGCAGAAATCAGTCCGGTATTAGAACAGGTAAACGTCCAATAGGATCTTTTATGTTTTTAGGGCCTACTGGAGTTGGTAAGACTGAACTTGCTAAGGCTTTGGCTGAGGTGCTGTTTGATGATGAATCTGCGCTTATTCGTTTCGATATGTCTGAATACATGGAAAAATTTGCAGTTTCACGTCTTAATGGTGCTCCTCCAGGCTACATTGGTTACAATGAGGGTGGAGAACTGACAGAGAAAGTACGCAATAAACCTTATTCTGTCCTTCTCTTTGATGAAATTGAAAAAGCGCATCCAGATGTTTTCAATGTTCTTTTACAGGTTCTTGATGATGGCGTTTTGACAGACAGTCGCGGCCGTAAGGTTGATTTTACAAACACCATTATCATTATGACATCCAATCTGGGTGCAACAGCATTGCGTGATGATAAAACTGTCGGTTTTGGAGCGCAAGCATTAGCTAATAATCATGCAAACATGGAAAAACGTATTCTGGAAGAGCTGAAAAAGACCTACCGTCCAGAATTTATCAACCGTATTGATGAGAAAGTAGTCTTTCATAGCCTGCGGGAAGAAGAACTTCAGGCTATCGTTAAGCTTATGGTTGCCCCACTGGTTGCTGCTTTGGCTGAAAAAGGCAGTACTCTCAAATTCCAGCCAGCGGCTCTTAAGCGACTGGCCAAGGATGGTTACGATGTTGAAATGGGGGCTCGGCCACTGAGAAGAACCATTCAAACTCAGATTGAAGATCAGTTATCAGAGTTAATCCTTTCGGGTAAAGTAACTGCTGGTCAAACTCTGAAAATTGGGGTAAAACAAGGTGAGTTCTATTTTGATGTCAGTTAGACGGTTTCGTTTATCTTTTAAATTTACAGCGGTCGAATCAAAGCATTCGGCTGCTTTTTTGTTCAGAAAAATCTGCACGAAAAAACCAAGCTTGAGGGCTTGGTTTTTGGTTACAGTTTTTCATTGATGAAATTGACAAAATGATTCCACCAAACTTTTAAGAAGCTGCTTTTTTGAACAGATTTTCCAGCTGTTAGTTTGACACTTGGTGCATTTTCAAGGTAACCAGTTCCGATGAGATCGGGATCGTTATAGGTTGCTGTGCCTACCTGAGTTCCTGTTGTGACAGGAGCAGTAATTTCCTTGGTTGACACCTTGATTTGGCTGTCATTTTTAGTACCGATTTTTTGAACGATTTTGAGATTAGATTGGGCAACGGCTGGAACAGTTTTAGCTTTTCCGTCAATGATAGATGCGCTGCTCTTATTAATAGTTTCCCCCTTTTTGACGGCTGTCTTGATTTCCCAATTCTGAACCACATAATTTAAGAGATCATTCGTTGCAGAAAAACGAGCATAATCATCAGTATCGCCATTATCAGCATGCAGGATAACCGTGATAATACTCATGCCATTTTCTTTGGAGTGGGCCACAAAGGATGCCCCTGCAAGCTCAGTAGTCCCTGTTTTAAGACCATCAACTCCTTCACGGGAATAACTCTGGTTTTCAAGCATGTAATTCCAAGTATTCATAGCGGTGCCATCAAAGTCCATCTCTGTCTGTTTAGTAATATCTAGAACTTCAGGAAAGTCATTGATGAGGTGTTGAGCAACAATAGCCACATCAAGGGCACTCATCATATTTTCATCACTTGAGCTTGATCCAGGATAAATATTATCGCCTAAATAACTGTTGTTAAGCCCAGAAGCATTGACTAGTTTGGCATCCGTAATTCCCCACTTTTTGAGCTGGTCGGACATCATATCAACAAATTTGCTTTCAGTGCCGCCTATTTTTTCAGCTAAAGCGATGGCTGCACTGTTGGCGCTGGCAACAAGGGCTGCATCTACCAGTTGTTTGACTGTGTATTTGCGCTTTTCCATGGGAACATTGGAAGCATCAGAGTTGGCTGTTAAATCGTAAGCATAGTCTGAAATATCCACATTGGTATCCCATGTTAAAGAGCCTTTTTGAATCTCTTTGTAGACCATGTAGACGGTTAGGATTTTAGTAATAGAAGCAATGCCAGCAGCGGTTGTGGCATCTTTCTCGTAAAGAATTTTTCCAGTTGTAGCTTCAACAGCAATAGCATGGTCTGCTGCCGCATTAAAAGCTGTTTCGTTTTGTTCTTCTGCTAAGACTGGGCTGCTCCAAGCAAAAAGCATCAGAGCAATCATTAGGAGGCTAAGTAGTTTTTTCATTAATATATCCTTATTGTGTCATTAAAAGTATATTATACCACAAAGCTGGGTAAAAAATCTTAAGTCTGACCAAGATAGCGAAAAGTCTATTTTTGAGCTCTGCCATTTTCCTTGAAAATATGATAAAATAGGAGCGATACCAACTTAATACAAAAATGAGGCCGGAAGCCTTCTAGCTTGATTTTTGTAATCCGCTGGTATCATATTGAATGGATAATGTCCAAATTATGAGAGGTATCTTAATCTATGGCGAAACAAACCTTTGAAATGACTTTTGCAGGGAGACCTTTAATTGTTGAGGTTGGTCAGGTTGCTAAGCAGGCTAATGGTGCAGTTGTAGTTCGATATGGCAAATCAACAGTCCTATCGGCTGCGGTTATGTCTAAAAAAACAACGACCAGTGATTTTTTTCCTTTGCAGGTTAATTACGAGGAAAAAATGTATGCTGCTGGGAAATTTCCTGGAGGTTTTAATAAGCGCGAAGGGAGACCATCAACAGATGCGACTCTGACTGCCCGCCTGATTGATCGTCCTATTCGTCCGATGTTTGCTGAAGGATTTCGTAACGAAGTTCAAATCATCAATACAGTTTTGTCCTATGATGAAGATGCTAGTGCGCCTATGGCGGCTATGTTTGGGAGTTCTCTAGCTCTGTCTATTTCTGATATTCCATTTAATGGTCCGATTGCAGGGGTTCAAGTGGGGTATTCGGCAGAAGATTTTATTATTAATCCAAGTGCTGCCGATAAAGAATTATCCTTGCTTGACCTCACTGTTGCGGGATCAAAAGATGCTATCAACATGGTAGAGTCTGGTGCGCAGGAATTATCTGAGGATATTATGCTGCAAGCTTTGATAAGAGGACATCAGGCGATTCAAGAGCTGGTAGATTTTCAAAATTATATTGTCGCGGCAGTAGGTAAAGTAAAAACCAGTGTTGAACTTCTTCAAGTAAATCCTGCTCTTAAAACCGAAATTGAAACCGCCTTTCATGATCAGCTGGCTCAGGCTATTCATATTGAAGATAAATTGAAACGAGAAGCAGCAACTCAGGCTGTAAAAGATGGCGTTTTAGCTTTATATCAAGACCACTATAGTCAAGATGTTAATCTTGAGGCTATTTTACGTGATGTGGCTGAAATACTGGAGCAAATGGAACACGCGGAAGTTCGCCGTCTGATTACAGAGGATAAGATTCGTCCAGATGGCCGCCGAGTAGATGAAATTCGTCCTTTAGAAGCTGAAGTAGATTTTTTACCGCAGGTGCATGGTTCAGGTCTTTTTACTCGCGGACAGACACAAGCCCTATCTGTCTTGACTTTGGCACCTATGGGGGAAGCGCAGACTATTGATGGTTTGGATCCCGAATATAAAAAACGTTTTTTACACCATTATAATTTTCCGCAATATTCAGTTGGTGAGACAGGCCGCTACGGGGCGCCAGGCCGTCGTGAAATCGGACACGGTGCTTTGGGAGAACGTGCCTTAGCCCAGGTTTTACCTAGCTTAGAAGACTTTCCCTATGCTATTCGTTTAGTAGCAGAGGTTCTTGAGTCCAACGGTTCTTCTTCGCAGGCTTCAATTTGCGCAGGGACGCTTGCTTTGATGGCTGGTGGGGTACCAATCAAGGCACCTGTTGCCGGCATTGCCATGGGTTTAATTTCGGACGGCAGCAATTATACCGTTCTGACAGATATTCAAGGTTTAGAAGATCATTTTGGTGATATGGATTTCAAGGTGGCTGGGACACGTACTGGAATTACAGCTCTGCAAATGGACATCAAAATTTCAGGAATTACAGCAGAGATTCTTGAAGAGGCCCTAACTCAGGCTAAAAAAGCTCGTTTGGAAATTTTAGATGTAATTGAAAAAGCAATAGCAGAGCCAAGGCCGAATCTGGCTCCAAGTGCTCCTAAAATTGACAGCTTACAGATTGATGTTGACAAAATCAAAGTAGTTATTGGTAAAGGCGGTGAAACCATTGATAAAATCATTGAGGAAACCGGCGTTAAAATTGATATTTCAGAAGAAGGGCTGGTTCAGATTTACTCAAATGATCAGAATGCTATTCAAAAAGCCAAGACTATTATCACAGATTTGATACGTGAACCCATTGTAGGAGAGATCTACTCGGCAGCTCAGGTTGTTCGTATCGAAAAATATGGTGCTTTTGTTCATCTGTTTGGACATAAGGACGCTTTGGTGCATATTTCAGAATTAGCTTGGAAGCGCACAGAGCGTGTTGAAGATGTTGTGAAAATTGGTGACAAGGTTGCAGTCAAAATCCTTAAAATTGACGATAAAGGACGTGCAGATGCTTCAATGAAGGCGCTTATTCCTCGTCCGCCTAAATCAGAAGGTGAAAATGCCAATCATAAGGAACATAAACGTTCAAGCAAGTCTCGGCATAAAAAAGGACATGATAAACGGTCTGATAAAGTTTCAGCTGAGCTTGTTTCACAAGATACAGAAAAACAAGAAAAACGGATTAACTGATGGGGTATAGCTGAACGCTCAGCACTTGAAATAATCAAAAAAGAGAGGAACGTTATGGGTTGGTGGAAAGAAACGATTGATATTGTGAAAAAAAATGATCCAGCGGCCCGTACGTCTCTGGAAGTTCTCCTAACTTATCCAGGAGTTAAGGCGCTGGCTGCTCATCGTCTGTCGCATTTTTTATGGGAACATCGGTTTAAATTACTGGCGCGAATGCATAGCCAGTTTTGGCGTTTTTGGACTCAGATTGAAATTCATCCAGGTGCTGAAATTGCAGAAGGTGTTTTCATTGATCATGGTTCGGGACTGGTTATTGGTGAGACGGCTGTTGTTGAAAAAGGTGCTATGCTTTATCATGGCGTTACCTTAGGCGGTACAGGAAAGGATGTGGGAAAGCGCCATCCGACCGTCAGAAAGGGTGCTTTGGTATCGGCACACGCTCAGGTAATTGGACCTATTGAAATCGGAGAAAATGCTAAGGTCGGGGCGGCAGCTGTTGTTGTTTCAGATGTCCCTTCAGATGTTACTGTTGTTGGTGTTCCGGCTAAGGTTGTCCGTATTCATGGACAAAAAGATGAAGTTGCCATTCATGAAGTTGAAGAAAGCCGCGAATATTATACCTCAAAATTAGAAGAACTCCGCTACGAGAGTCTGCATTCATCACATCTTTAGTAAGGGAAAGCTAATGTAGAATGAAACGGTTATTTACCAACAGAGTCACTCGGCTGACAATTCTGGGACCTTTGGCTGCTGCAATTATTGGTTTGCATCGTGGCAATTACAGTATGGCTGTTCTTTGGACTCTTGTTGCGATTCTTTGGACAGGCTTAGTTTATAAACAGAGACGCTAAAAAATGCAGTTGTTAAGGCCGCTGTTTAATTTACTCTTATCACTCTCTTTTAATGCAGTTATCTGCCTTATCAGAATGATGCATGTGATGTAAAGTTATAGATTTCCCTTATAATCTCGAGATTTTTTTGAAAATGCAGGAGAATAATAAATGAATAAAAAAACATTTTTGAAAAAGAACTGGTATCTTATTTTACTGGTTGTTCTAAGCGCCATCAATGCTGTGCTGAGAATTATTGTTAACTTTGATACATACACTCTAATTTGGGTGATTTTTACCCTTGCTTTGATAGTTTTGCTTTGGCGCAAGGCTAAAAGGGAGATGAACCAGTCTGATAATGGTTGATAGAAGATTTGTTTATAATACATATCCTTAGGAAACTCGAAAAAACAAGTATTTCAATTATTTTAAAAGAAATCAGACGATTTAGTTTGCTGAAAAAGTCTTTTGAAAGAAATAGGAGAGCCTATGATTAAAATTTATGATACGATGACCCGATCGCTGCGTCATTTTGTTCCTATCCATGAAAATACGGTTAATATGTATGTCTGTGGGCCAACGGTCTATAACTATATTCATATTGGGAATGCTCGATCAACGGTGGCATTTGATACTATTCGCCGCTATTTTGAGTATAGTGGTTATAAGGTCAATTATATTTCCAATTTTACTGATGTAGATGATAAAATCATCAAAGCAGCAGCTGAGGCTGGTCTTTCTACCAAAGAGTTATCAGATAAATTTATTGCTGCATTTATGGAGGATACAGCAAAGCTTGGAATCAAACCTGCTACTGAGAATCCCCGTGTCATTAACTATATGAATGAGATCATCGCGTTTGTACAGGTTTTAGTAGATAAAGGCTTTGCCTATGCTTCTGCGGGTGATGTTTATTTCCGTGTCTCAAAGTCTGAGAATTATGGGAAATTAGCCAATAAAACGCTGTCTGAACTTGAGGTTGGAGCAAGTGGCCGCATAGACAGTGAGACAGAACTTAAAGAAGAACCCTTGGATTTTGCTCTTTGGAAATCAGCTAAGCCAGGTGAAATCTCATGGGAGAGCCCTTGGGGAGCGGGACGTCCGGGCTGGCACATTGAATGTTCTGTAATGGCAACCAGCATTTTAGGAGATACCATTGATATTCATGGCGGCGGAGTTGATTTGGAATTCCCGCATCACACCAATGAAATCGCTCAATCTGAAGCTAAAACAGGTAAAACTTTTGCTAATTATTGGATGCATAACGGTTTTGTCAATGTAGACAATGAAAAAATGTCTAAATCTCTCGGGAATTTCGTGACAGTGCATGATTTGTTAAAGACGGTTGATGGTCAAGTACTGCGCTTCTTTTTGGCGACCCAGCACTATCGCAAGCCTATTAATTTCACCGAAAAAGCGATTCATGATGCCGAGGTTAATCTCAAATATCTGAAAAATACTTATACTCTGCCAGTACCAGTAGGCCAAACAGCTGACGCTGCCCGATTAGCACAATTCGTTGATGCCTTTAAAGAAGCCATGGATGACGATTTCAATGCGGCCAACGGTATTACTGTTGTCTTTGATATGGCTAAGTGGATTAATTCTGGTAACTATAATCAGACGGTCAAAGAAACTTTTGCTAAAATGCTGGCAGTCTTTGGTATTGTTTTTGAAGAGGAGGTCTTGGATGAGGATGTTGAAAGATTGATTGCTAAACGTCAGGAAGCGCGTGCCAATCGCGACTTTGCTAAAGCAGATGCTATCCGAGATCAATTAGCAGAGCAGGGGATTAAGCTTCTTGATACCAAGGATGGTGTGAGGTGGACACGTGACTAAGCCGCTGGATGTTAATTTAATAAATGGAATCGCCCTAGCTTTTGAAGGGGATGCGGTTTATTCCTTATACATTCGCCGTCACTTGATTTTTAAAGGTCAGACCAAGCCCAGCCAGCTGCACCGCCTCGCAACTCATTATGTATCCGCTAAGGCTCAGGCTATGCTAATTACTGCTATGTTAGAAGCTCAGCTCTTAACCGAAAAAGAAGAAGATATTTATAGGCGTGGGCGCAATGCTAATAGTCATACCAAAGCTAAAAATACGGACATTATCACTTATAAAATGTCAACAGGCTTTGAAGCTGTCATGGGTTATCTTCATATGACTGGCCAAATCGAACGTCTAGAAGAATTAATTGAATGGTGTATCAAGAAAATTGAAACAGAGCAGTAAAAATCTCCCAAAAGGGAGATTTTTTATGTAGATGGGAATTTTCTCTCTTTTTTCTAATTTTTGATTGATAACTAAAATCTTTGGCTGTTATAACAAAGGGAAAGAGATGATTTCAGAAAAATTAAACTAAATTTGTGTTGCGTTATTTTTTATTAAAAAAATGTAACAAAGCCTGTTTTAACAAGGTTTTCTAATGAAACTAATTTGACATCTGACAATGCGGCACGTTATAATGATTGATAAGAGATAACGGGAATGAAGGGGGTGAGTAGGTATCAGCAAAAAGAAAGTCTTTTACACAACAATTGCAGCAGTTATTTTATCAAGTGCTGCGGGGCAGGTGGTATATGCAAACGATTTGCAGGGCAATGATGTGATCAAAAATGATGGAGATTATGTTCAACCGTCAAGCACATCAGAAACTGCTTCGACTGAATTAGTGATTTCTGAAACACTTGAAGAGTCAGCTATAAGTTCGGAAGCAAGCACGGTAAGCATGTCGGAACAGTTCGTTGCTTCATCTGAAACGAGCGAGAGTATTTCTGGAGTTGATACCGCTACTTCCGAAGTAAGTACGGAGACATCTGAGTTCTACGCTTTACAAAATGATGACAGTGCTTGGACAAGTGAATCTGCTAGTACTATTTATGCAAGTTCTGAAAAGACAGAAGAACTGCCTCAGTCACAGTCAGAAGTGACGACAAAGACTTTTACTGTTTCTGGCACTGTTTCGACTTCGGCAGCATCGTCAGAGCTCATTGAAAATTATAATAATGTTTTGTCAACTGCAAGCACCTATACAGATACTTCTCAATATCAAAGCGAAAGTTTGACTTATACTTCAGAGGTTAGACTTGATGATGGTTCGTCATCCGAAATTACCGCACAGCCTGTATCGTCAGATAGTTATACGGTTGTAAAGCGCTATGATGACAGAGGGGCAAAAATTGAGGATGCTCCTGTTGTTACTGGGAATAAGGATACGCTTTATGTGGCTCGCGGTGATGTCTTTAACGTTCACTTTAATGTTGAAGGACAGGATATTGTCGGGCTTAATCTGGTCTTAGACGGCAATCCAGTTTATCAAGGTTATTTCATTGAAGATAAGGTAAATGAGGTGAATGCAGGGCTGGGAGATTATCATCTGGCAGAACAAACGACAGGCATTCATAGCATGACTTTTGAGCTTATAGATGCTAATAGAAATATTCACTATTTAACCCAATATTTTAGTGTCTTTAATATGGGCGAAACTCCGGTTAAACGAACGAATAATTGGTCTTATCCACCAAATAAGGGAAATTCGGCTCCCGTTATCGTAAATGTCACAGTCAATAATGCTAGAACATACAGTTACGCAACCTTGGCTGATCAGATTCAGTCAGCAGCAGTGACAGATCTAACACATGCAACGCAGGCGGGAATCCAGCAGTTGACCAGTCAATTATCGCAAGTACTAAACAGTTTAGCTGCAACTAATCCAGCAGGTACAGGCAACTCAGCTGCGAATTCCAATGCGACAACTAGAAAACAATCGGGTGGTTTCTTCCAGTCTATTGGAGAGAGTGCAGAACAGGCAGCTGAAACAGTCGCAAAAACTGTTTCAGACCCTTCAATGTTTGGAAAACAGGTTCTTGCGACAGCAACTGTGGTCTTTGTACTCTTGATTATCTATTTAGCAGTTGTCGCTTTTATCTAACTTATTTTAGCTGCTTGATAGGAATCGCAACATTAATCGGGATGTGTCAAAGAAAATCCTTGAATTTTCAAGTTTCTTTGCCACTTCCTTTTTTCGTGTTATAATGAGTTTATGAAAAATACAAAGCAAGATATGAGAGACATTGTTTATGGTATTCATGCCGTGACGGAAAGTCTTAGAGCAGGTACAGGAAATAAACTTTACATTCAAGATGATCTGCATGGCAAAAATGTAGAAAAGATGAAAGACTTAGCAGCTGAGAAAAAGGTCAGTATCTCTTGGACGCCTAAGAAGACTTTGGCTGAGATGACGAATGGAGCCGTTCACCAAGGCTTTGTCTTGCGCGTCTCTGAGTTTGCCTATACGGATCTTGACGTTCTTTTGGCAAAGGCAGAGCAGGAAGAAAATCCCCTCCTTCTTATCTTGGATGGGCTGACAGATCCTCATAATTTTGGTTCTATTTTACGGACGGCTGATGCAACCAATGTGACTGGGATTATTATTCCTAAACATCGTGCAGTCGGTGTGACCCCAGTTGTTGCCAAAACTTCAACAGGGGCGGTGGAACACATTCCTATTGCTCGTGTGACTAATCTTAGCCAGGCCTTAGATAAGCTGAAGGCTTCAGGTTTTTGGGTTTTTGGTACAGATATGGATGGCGTCCCCTCCACTCAATGGAATACCGCAGGTAAGTTGGTACTTATCATCGGCAATGAAGGCAAGGGCATCTCTGCCAATATAAAAAAACAAGTAGATGAAATGATTACTATTCTTATGGGAGGACATGTTCAGAGCCTTAATGCCAGTGTTGCGGCAGCTATTCTCATGTACGAAGTTTACCGGAATCGTCTGTCATAGATAGTAGAAAAGACCACAAGGTCTTTTTATAATGCTCTCAGGAGGAAAAATGAATATTCAGCTATGCTCAAAATCTGAGTATTTTTCTATCGGAACTTTCCTTAGGTGGCAAGAAGCGGAAGCGACCAGCTTTGTCGTTCCCCTCTTTTTTAGAAAGACCTGTGGCCTTCCCATCTCCCTTACCATATAAGCCGCTTTCTAAGGCTTTCACTACAGTGGAAAGTTTTTGTACGGTTGATAAAATCACTTTTTCTATTTTCAGGTATTGAAAATAAATCAATATAAAAGCACTTGTCAGGACATCAAGTCTATATGCAGTTATTTTTGATAAAAAGAAATTTATTTCGAACTTTTTGTAATATATACTTTACATTATGTAAAATAGTGCTATAATAAAGTCAAATAAAGGAGGAAATGATGAAAAATAAAAAGAGAATTCAATTTCAACCTGCTGGTGACGAACGCATGCAGTCCATTAATTTACAATCTTCGACAATTGGCTATTTGGTAGCCATGGTGGGACTTTTTATCAGTATGATGGTAGCCGATTTTTTACCGTCATTAAACCTTGTGCGCAATTTACTTTTTTTGACCTTTTTTGGGGCAATGACAGCCAGTGTGATATACAGTGTCACGAGAGATGGCCATCCTTTTCTAACCAAGCAGCATGAGAAAAAGGCGCGCTGGACTAGTCTGGGATTGATAATTTTAGGAATTTTAATCACTTTATTGGGGCTGTTCGGGATGGTTGCTGCTATTACTGATAAAAACGGAGTAGATATTGATGGAGCAGAAAATGGCATTAGTTTTCTTTTGTTTGGTGTGATGTCATTTTGTGAAGGAGTTATCATCTTGAGAAAGCTTATCAAAAATCAAAAGGAAGAGGAAGATGGTGATTATGCTTAATGTTTGGCTAAATTTAGTTATCTTATTTGTGATGATAGGTGCCCTAGTCTTTTTGAGAAAATATTCTAATCAAAGAGCGAGTCAAAAATACGATGAGCGTCAGTTATTGATGCAGAAAAAGGCTTATGCAGATGCTGCTTGGGGAGTAGCGGCTTTGAGTTTGGTACTGGCTATTGAAGGAGATTATCTGAAAAAATACATGGCTTTATCGTTTGTCGGCTACGCATTCCTATTTTTGGTAGTGGGTATTTTCGTTTGCAGCAGCATCTTGAGTGACGCTTATTTTTCAGAGACGATCACTAAAAGGTTTGCCTATTTCTATATTTTCATTGTGCTTTCATATTTAATTGCTACCGTTCATTATTGGATTCATGGGAGCTTTGTTTTGGATGGTCACCTCTATCTGACCGGGGAAAAAGGTTCGAGTCTTCTTGGGCTGCTTACTTTCAGTGTGATATTTCTTGTGACCTTCTATAAAATCATTCAAGATAAGAAGGGTGCAGAGGAATGAAAAATTTACGATTGAAAGCTGCTCGGGCAGGCAAAGATCTTTCCCAGCAACAGCTAGCTGACCTGGTTGGAGTAACACGCCAGACTATCTCGGCTATTGAAAAGGGAGATTATAATCCCACTATCAAACTCTGCTTAGCTATTTGTAAAAGTCTTGACAAAACCTTGGACGACTTATTCTGGGATTCTTAAAACAGTGAGGCATCGCAACAACAGCGCTTTTCTGATATAATAGACGAACAGAACATAGAAAGTATGAGAATTTCAATGGTATTTAAGATTTTAACAGATTCGACAGCTGATTTAGATGAGAAATGGGCTCAGGAACATGATGTAGAGATCCTTGGCTTAACCATTACGCTGGATGGAACGGTTTATGACACAGTAGGTAAAAATCGTCTGACGAGTGAAAAATTACTGGATAGTATGAAAAACGGCAGTAAACCAACGACCAGCCAGGTTAATGTTGGGCAGTTTGAGGCGGCCTTTCGTCATCACGCTGAAAATGGAGAAGCAGTGCTCTATATTGCCTTTTCTTCAGTTCTGTCGGGAACGTATCAAAGCAGTGTTATGGCACGAGATATGGTTCTAGAAGAATTCCCTGATACAACCATTGAGATTATAGATACCTTAGCGGCTGCTGGGGGTGAGGGTTATTTGTCTATTCTGGCAGCAGAGGCGCGTGATCAGGGTAAAAATCTCGAAGAAACGAAAACTCTGATTGCTGATATCTTGCCACGCTTACGTACTTACTTTCTCGTGGATGATTTGTATCATCTGATGCGTGGCGGCCGTTTATCCAAAGTATCTGCTGTAATGGGAAGTTTGGCTAATATTAAGCCGCTCCTCTGGCTAGATGCGACAGGAAAGTTAGTTCCCCTCACTAAAGTTCGTGGACGAAAGAAAGCCATAAAAGAAATGGTAACGCAGGCGGTCCAAGATGTTGAGCATAGCACAGCTATTGTTGCCTATGCCAATGACAAAGAAGCTGCCGATAAACTAAAGGCAGATTTGTTAGAGCACCCAGCTATCAAAGAAGTTTTAATCATGCCACTAGGTCCAGTTATTTCAACCCATGTCGGTCCAGATACCTTAGCTGTCTTTACAATTGGTAAAAATAAGCGTTAGACATAAGGCTAATTCCAGCTGCTGTAATCTTCAGGAATTAGCCGATTTTTTATCTGGATTGATTCACAAGGCAGATGTCACGTGGTTGCAGGTTTGATATTGTTTTGTTATAATGATACAAAAGCAACCGACAAGCAAAGGACGTCTTATGGAAAATTCAATTATCCAAAACCAAAAGTGGAATCCTTATCTGGTGACTATTTCTTTGACTTTATTTGCTATAGTGTTATCCAGATCTTGTGGCTTTTTGATAGGTGGTTTTGTTAATGGTATGCTGTATGAAATTACAAAGTTTATTATTATGTTTCTTGTTTTTTATCTGATTAATCAACGATTTCTCAAGGTAAAAACTCCCATCTACTCTAAAGAAGTATCTTTTAGAAGTCAGGCAATGGCTGCTTTTGCAGTGATTCTGATTGTCTGTATTTTGCTATTAGGAGCAGTTGTAAATTACCAACCTAAAAACCTTCTTCCTGCTTTAGAAACTGGTCTGACTACAGGTATACTTGAAGAATACCTATTCAGAGGATTTTTTATAGGCTATTTTCTGCAGACAGAAGAACTAACAGCTGGTCGTATCCGAATAGCCGTTTTCTTTACGACCCTGTTGTTTGCCTTAACTCATCTAAATACTATCACTGTATTTTCACTTTCGTATTCTCTCTTACAGGTTTTTGGGACGGGTGTTATAGGACTTCTTTCAGGAGCTGTATATGTCAGAACCAAGTCTCTTATTTGGGGGATTCTGTACCATGCTATTTGGAACTTCAGTGTTATGATTATGCACAGAATGGAAACGACGCAGCAATCAGTGAATCTGGTAGATGCGCTTCAAAAAGCGGTTCCTTTGTATGCTATCTGCCTGCCAATCGTCCTTTTTTTGCTACGAACTAAGAAGCTTAGGGAAATTCACCCGATAAAAAAATAAAACAGAAAGGAAAATTTTATGGCTCAAAAAAGATTCGAACGCATTTACAATCAAGGTGCGGTAACAACAACAGAAATTTTTGTTGATCGGGAGACGGGAGTTCACTATTTATTTCATACCAGCGGTTATGCCGGTGGGTTGACTCCTTTGTTGGATAAGGATGGCAAGGTGGTTGTCTCTCCTGTAGACGATAGCATTTTTTAGAAAAAATTCTTGAAAAATCTATGAAACAGTGCTTACCTTAAAGGCAGTTTTAAATCTTTTGAGAGGCAGTATTTTTTATCCTATTTATCGAAATGCTTGCCCTGTAAATACAAATGATTTTAAAGAGCTTGTATTGGCGAAGTAAAATTAGGCAGTTTAATGAGGCTTGATTTTTTAGATTAGAGAGAAAGAGACTCGTTCTTGATTTATAGTGTCATTGTTTTACAATAAAATACAATCAGAGAGGTGCTTGAATTGATGGAAAAAAATAAGAATCCTTATCTTATAGTTACTGGTCTTATGTTGCTTATCCTTTGTATTAATGCCTTTTGTCACTTTGTACTTGAGGGTTTGGTAGGTAATGTATGGCGCACAGCTATTCAGGATACATTGCTTGTTTGTACTTTTTATTTCTTAAACAAACGCTATTTGAAGGTGACGACTTCGCTTTACTCAAAGGAAATTTCTTTTAAACAGCAGTTTTCAGCGGCCTGGTTATGTGTTTTCATCATCGTATCTTGTCTTGCGGGAGTGTTTCTCGATTTTCGTGCTGATCGTCTATTAACTGCCCTGACAATAGGTCTGTTTGCCGGAATTGTGGAAGAATATGTTTTGAGAGGGATAGTTTTGGGTTATTTGATGCAGAGACAGTCGTTAACGGTTGGGCGCATCAGGATAGCCCTAATAGTTTCTTCCTTCTTCTTTGGTCTCCTTCATCTTTTAAATATCAGCTCCCAGCCTCTTGTTGGTACGCTTATTCAAATTTTAAATACTGCAAATTTTGGGCTGTTCGCTGGTGCTGTTTATCTTAGAACAAAATCTCTAATTTGGGTAATGGCGGAACATATAATCTATGATTTGGCAATTACGATGGCTGGAGGGATGGAATCTTCATCTGCTTTGGGTTTGATTGGCATAACAGTCTGGGCTCAGCTGGCACTTGCTGTTCCGTTGGCTATCTTTATCCTGCGCCCTAAGAAATTGTCAGAGATTTATGATCTGAGCTCTTACAAAGCGTAAAAAGCCCTGCTATTTTCAAAAAAATAAAAAAACAAGCCTAAACCACTTGACCTAGGGCCTGTTTTTTTGGTACTATGATAGGCGGTATTGTTTACCCCATTTGAAAGGCCCCGGAACCTTCCAAATACTCTGCGGACCGGAACATCCGCAACATGTAAACATCAACGAATTCGTATAGGAGAACTCATGAACAAAACAACATTTATGGCTAAACCAGGCCAAGTTGAACGCAAATGGTACGTTGTTGACGCAACAGATGTACCGCTTGGACGTCTTTCTGCAGTAGTTGCTAGCGTACTTCGCGGAAAAAACAAACCAACATTCACACCACACACTGATACTGGTGACTTTGTCATTGTTATCAATGCTGAAAAGGTGAAATTGACTGGTAAAAAAGCAACTGATAAAATTTATTACACGCACTCAATGTACCCAGGTGGATTGAAACAAATCTCAGCTGGTGAACTCCGTTCAAAAAATGCTGTGCGCTTGATTGAAAAATCAGTTAAAGGCATGCTTCCACATAACACTCTTGGACGCGCACAAGGTATGAAGTTGAAAGTCTTCGTAGGTAGTGAGCACACTCATGCTGCGCAACAACCGGAAGTACTTGATATCTCAGGTCTTATTTAATTCTAAGAGGAAAGGAGCATTATTATAATGGCACAAGCACAATATGCAGGTACAGGCCGTCGTAAAAACGCTGTTGCACGCGTTCGTTTGACACCAGGTACTGGTAAAATCACAGTAAATAAAAAAGATGTAGAAGAATATATTCCACACGCAGACCTTCGTTTGGTTATCAACCAACCTTTTGCAGTAACTTCAACTGAAGGTTCATACGACGTTTTTGTTAACGTTGTAGGTGGTGGATATGCTGGTCAATCAGGTGCGATCCGTCACGGAATTGCACGTGCACTTCTTCAAGTAGACCCAGACTTCCGCGATTCACTTAAACGTGCTGGTCTTCTGACACGTGATGCACGTATGGTTGAACGTAAAAAACCAGGTCTTAAAAAAGCTCGTAAAGCTTCACAATTCTCAAAACGTTAATATCTGCTATATATCAACGTTTCAAGCACTCAAGAGTTTACCTCATGGGTGCTTTTTTGTGCACTTTTTTGAAAAACTCACCTCAAAATTTACCTTATTTTTACCTTATTCATTTTTTGAGTTTTCGGTAAGCAACTTCACCAGCACTTAAAGAAACAACATTTGAGGTGTTGACATAAATGCGTGTTGTACTCAAATCACTGTGTGTCAATGCTTCTGAAATAGATTTTAAAGACATACCAGCTTGTTTAGCGAGGGTAGCTCCTGTATGGCGTAACATATGAGGAGTAGCATGCTTCAGGTTTTTGTGACGCCGCTCTACTGACTTCATCTTATTATTAAGATAATCAGCATGCAAAGGACTATTGATATTGCCTTTAGTATCAATATAAGTAAATACAAACTGCTCTGGTGTTTGCATAATACCAAATTTAGCTAATTCCGACTGTTGCTGGGTCTTCCATTCTTTTAATAGAGCTATTAGCTCTTGCGGAATAGAAAAAGTCGTTTTCTTTTCTCCCTTAGTTGCTTTGACACCTTTATATTTGTCCAAAGCTTGAATTAAACTAATTTCAGAGGTGTCAAAAAGAATATGTTTCCATTGTAGAGCATAGGTTTCTGACTTGCGGTCATTTAGAATAAAAGTTGTTAAAAATAAAACATAATCTTTGAAGAATAATTTACCTTCTTCTAAATCTTTTTGGAATGCGTTAAACCATTCTTGTAACTCCTCTAAAGTAAGGTATAAATCTTCATCTCGCTTGGCTTCCTGCAACTTTATTTTCTTTGTTGCTTTGATACGCTTAATGGTTTTGGAAAGACGGTTAGTCTCAATATACTCTAGTTCTTCAGCCCAGTCAAAAATAGAATTAACATAGCTTCTAATAACTTTAAAATTTGCATATTCCTCCGCTTTAGCTGTCATTAGGTTTAGTACAACAGTCTTATTCTGGTTGAGAAATTTAATGGAATAATTCCCAAACATCGGTAAGATATGTTTTCTGAAAACGATTTCCGTTGCGTCAACAGTTGGTAAAGTAGGTGGCTTATTTGTTGAAGTAGTCTGACCAGCTTTATAAGCCTTCCACCAAACATTTTGATAAAAATCTTTAAAAAGAATATCATCATTGATGGCTTGATGAGGTAATGCTTCACCCTTTTGTATAGTATTTATATCAACTAAAAGTTGTAACTCAGCGTCTTTTGCCTCCTTTTTTGTTTTGAATCGTTTATCATAGTAGTTTCCTGAAATGCCAAATGCAGCTCTTGCTTCAGTTGGAATGTAGGTTTTTAAACGATAAGAACCGTTTGAAGTTTTTGTGATTGTCATAGTAATCTCCTTTATTACTGAGCTAGAAAATTACCATGCTCTTATTATAAAGAAATTATAGGTGATTTTCCAGCTGCACCATCCATCTACGAATGCTGTCTTTATCAAAGCGAATTGTTTTACCAATGCGAATATAAGGCAAGCCTTTTCTTATCCAAATATCAAGCGTGTTATTAGAAATGCCAAGATACTGACAGGTTTGCTTCTTATTCAAAAATGGGCTTAATTGTCCCGTATCTTCTTTTACAATTTCTATTTCATCTTTAATCAGATTAGCTATAAATAATTGAATTTCTTTTGTTTGTTCTTCTGGTAGAATTACTTGCATATTGTTTTCCTCCAAATAAAAAAGCAAGCCATGAGGACTTGCTGGAATAAGATAAAAAGAAAACAAGCTCATCACTGAACCTGCTTTCTAGGAGATTATGAAAAGTTATTTAGGATTACCTATAATATAGTGAGCTTCTCTTAAATTCCTTTTAAAAAGTTTTCAAATCTCTTTTGGTCATTTTCTGTTAATTTTCCGATTAAACGAACACGAATTAGCTCAAGGTCTAAATCATAGAGTTGCACGGTATCAATCCAAGACGGCTTAGCCAAACCCGCTTTTTTCCACTCTTTTATCTCAAAATATTTTGAACGAATATAGGGAGATTTTCTGGAATATTGGCTAGTGATACGATAAGTTCTAATAATCTCACCATCATGAGCAATCACCAAAGCGGGTCGGCGTTTTGCCCCCGTCCCATCACTATAAGCAATAGTGGCTACTAGAATATCATAAGGACTGTAGTTGTTCATGTTTCTCCTCATATTCTGGGTAATCTTCATCAAAGAAATCAGCAATCCCTTCTGGGTTAGAAGCCCTGACTTGGACAACATTTGAATGTGCCAAAGCTAATTTTTCTAGTGGATTATCAGAAATAGCAGAAGCCTGTTTTCTTAAATCAAATGGCAATCCGTTCACCTCCTTTGATTTTTGTAGGAACATGACAAAAGCGTCCCCAACAGAAGTTCCTAAAGATTTGTATAAAATGGAGACCTCGTCTAATAACTCTGAATCTACTCTTTTTTGAAACATTTTTTTAGTCATATCAACACCTCATTTGTACTTAAATTGTATGACAAATGTAGGTGTTTGTCAATATTTTTATTTTCCAATAACGTAAGTAAATTGTGAAGCTGTTGCTTTGTCAAAGGTTCTGTAGGAGACAACTCCCAGACCACCAGACGCATTTGATTCTGAAATGAGGATAGAGCCATCAGACTTAACCTGTTCTACAAAAGCAATGTGTCCATACGTTGGGTCAGCACCAGCTTGACCAGGGCTAAAGGAAATTGCCGCATGTTCCGTTGGCGTGTGTGTCGTAGTATAATCTGCCTTGTTTTGCCAATCGCCCCCATTTCCCATGTAAGGGTCAAAGTTAATGCCTAGCTCTTTGGCACGGTTATAGACAAACCATGTGCATTGTCCCCAAGGATAGGTGGCAGAGGTATAGTTAGACGTATCAATCGCCTTGGTCAAGCTATAACCATCAGGGACGCCATCAGAGGTCACTCCGCCCCCATCACGAGTGGTAGAAGTGGTTCCAGTTGTAATGGTTCCTTCAAAGATGTCGTACCATTTCTGAGCGTCTTTTTCCAGTTCTTCGGCTTTAGTTTGTCCATCAGAGAGAGCAACACCTTCATAATGTGTTGACCAATAGAGAGAAGCCTCACTAGGGTCAGTTGCTTTTTGCATTTCCGTCTTGACATTGGCATAGCTTCCGTTTAATTCAGTGGACATGAGTTGTAACTCAACATCTGAACTCAGCGTTTTAGAGCTAGCTTGAGCCCAGCGGTTACCGTTAATGGTTGACGACCAGCCTGACCACTGAAAGTAGCCAGCTACTCCACCGCTAGTATTAGCAGCTGTGGGGTCAAATCCTGATTCCCGTTCGGCTACGGCAAGACTTCCAGAACTCCCAGCAAGTGTAAAATTTTCAGTAGATAGTTGATAATTGAGAATTTTGATAACATCCTCAGCTCTTTCTTCTGAAATCTCAGCCTTGCTTGCCACTTCTTGAGCAGTTAAGGTGGTTTGTTTCCCAGTAGTTGTTGAGTCAGAACTTGTGGAAAAACCTCCGCCTGAAATAGCAGCTCCTACAATAATGATGATTAGGAGAGGAAAGAGAAGAATGGAGAGCAGAGGAAGGGCTAGATAACGTTTCTTCATGTGCCCCTATCACCTCCTTTTAGTGTTTGAGATAGACCTTTAGAATAACGGTTCCTTGTTGCCAATGTGCTGATAAGACAGCAGGGATTTCTTGACAAAGCATGAGAATACGGTTTGCTTCTAAGTTATCTACGGGGTAGAGAATTGTGAAACGAAGTGACGGTAATTGCTTTTCGTAGGCATGATAAATCGTTTCTTCTAAGCAAGATTTCAATCTTGCTTTAGAAAATATTCTAGTGTTTGCCATAAGGTTCCCCTCGCAATCTATTGAGCTCTTGGGTTAGACGGTCACGGCGATCAAGATTTACCTTGATTTGTTCCTCTCGTGATAATGTCTTTCTAAAATTCTTAGTAAAGGCATTAGAGCCTTGGGCGTGGTACATTGCTTCACTATCCTCATAAGTTTCAAGTTCTCTTTCCAATCGATTCATTTGGCGTTTTTGGCGTGGTGATTGCCAATTTGCTTTAAGTTCCTCATATTCCTCTTCTTTAGGTGAGGTAATCGGTTGTCCCTGCGTTTTAAAGGAAGTGTCTTCTGTTTGCATTAGTGGCTCGCTAGGCTGATTTTCTGATGTTGATGGCACAATAGGACTCTCCATGTCAGGAGAAATGGCTTCTGGGTTTTCAGGAGCTGGTGGGATATCATCAGGAGTCTTTGTTGGTGTTTTCGTACGGTTGAAGAAGCGACCAACATGCTTGAGATGAGATGGTGTGTTGACTAGGCTTCCTACCACAAACCCACTACCAGCCAAGGCAAAATTTCCAAGGTGTTGTGCAGTTTCAAACCCACGACTTGGCGATTGTTGAAAAAAGTCTCGTCCTTGTCCTATTTTGGTTTCTACTTGACTTCCAATTTCTTCCACCTTAATCCGAGCACGAGAACCGAGGATAAATTCAATGAGTTCTCCCTTATACTTCCAAAGGAGGAAGTAAACGGCAGATTTAGCGGCAACAGCTACAATCAACTTAAAAAGAAGAGCAAAAGTAGCTAGTGATGGGAAGTTATCAATCACTTTGTCAAACCCAGTCGTGATGAGATTTTCAATGACTTTTTCAAGGTAAAAAATGATAAGGGTAATCAGACTTGTCAAGGCAGGAAATGCTAGACCACCAAACATGACTTTAAAAATTCCAAAGATAATGTCTTGCATACTTGGTACAAAAGATACCAGTAAAGCGATTGGAAAGAGTAAAATCATGATTAGCACAAGAAGTTGAGCAATCAAATTTAGAAGTTGAATTAAGATGATTGGAATGGCAATGATCACGGCTTCCACAATCTTAAAGAGAACGTAGAAGAACTTGATAAAGAGGTAATCATAGACGGCTGACACCCAACGGTTACTTTCTTTATCGTCATTAGCCTTGTTTCCCATTTCCTCCAAATAGTCTTTTCTATCTGTATTAGAAACTGCCTTGAAATTCCCATTATCATCTACAGAACCGAGAACCTTGGAGTCATCAAAGGTCTTTTCCTCCCCAGTCTGGCTATCTACGTATTTTCCGTTCTCCTGACCTGTATTGACAAAGATATATGCCGTATAAGATGTTTGTGCGATATAGCTATCAGCTAGAGAATCGCCAACTTTGACCGATTGGTCATCACCGTAGGAGACAGAAATATTGGAAATTTTGGTCGTGACGGTATCCGCGACATTATCCACCGTATCCAGTAAGTAAAGCCCACCAGAGGTGTTGGCAACTGTTCCAAAATACCCAAAGCCTAAAACAACTACAAGGATAATGTGGATAACTTTGCGCATAAAGTTTCCACGAGAGAAGAAATATTGATAGAAGAGATAAAATGCTCCGATAGTGAGAAGAAGGGAGACTAGCGAGGTGCTTGAAAGCCCATCAGTAGTAGAACCTGTAAAGCCTTGCCAAATAGATTTTCCTGCGTTATAGACATAGGTTTTGTAAGTATCATAAAGGTCAATCTTTTCCAAAATCCGAATCATAAGAGAAAAGAAACCAACAATGATATTAAGGAGAAAGAAAAGTAAGTTGACAAGGATTTCATTGAGTGCCACGATAATGGAGGTCTCAATTGCGGTAGTCCTTTCCAAGTAGGATTTGAGGGAAAAGATGTCAACGCCCTTTAGTTTCTCAAAAGCTTCCTGCATAACGGCCTCCTTTCTAAGCGGCGTATTTGTTTTCGAGATTTGATGATACGGTTGTTTTCTTTGGTTTTAAGAGTGGGTCAATGTCTTCAAAGAGATTATGAATGGAAATACGGTTAAGGTTGCCATAAACATCGTAGTAAAGGCATTGTCCTGAAATCATGTTATCAATCCATTCTAGATTTTCTTCTGTCGGTTCCAGATTGACATGTTTCAAGATGTCCTCACGTTCTGATTTTTCATAGAAAGCAAAAATAGTTCCAAAGCCTGTCGTGTCATCGTCATTTTCTGCGTCATGTACGGATTGCGTAATCAGCGCTAGGGTATTGTTTTTCGAACGACCAATACGGCGCATATTTTTAATGACTGCTTGTCCTTCAGCTGATTTCATCAAAATCCATGCTTCATCAAAGAACTCAATGGTATCTTCTTGTTCATTACGTTCTCCAAAGTGAGTACAAAAGGCACCTAAGGCAAACATCAGAGCAATGGAATTACGCTCATGGTCTGAAATTTTTAAGGCTTTACTCTTAGGTAATTTGAGATTAGCAACCTCAAGGATAGTCACTTGAGAGTCATAGGTGAGTCCTTGTGTTGTTCCTTCTGAAAAAGCCAATTCCAAAATAGAATTGGTGACTATGGAGGTTAAATAACGCCCAACTGAGGCAATTTCTGGGTTTTGATTGGTTTTCAAGCTTTCAAGGACATGTTTAAACCCAACGGTTTGACCAGCTTGGCGCTGAGTGACAACAGTGTTGATGGTTTCCGTAATGGCAGTTTTTTGATCCATTGTCACATCTTTAACTGCTTGAAGCAGGAACTCCAGCATGTTTTTAGCAACCTCTACAGCTTGCTCTTTGTCTAAGACCACGATAGGGTCTAATACCCCATGGTTAGAAGCAATAGAGCTATCCAAGGTTACAAAATTAAAATCTTCCAACTGTTGTTTCCGTTTTGGAAAGCGTTTGGCAAAGTCAGGATTGTTCATGGTGGCTTGATAGTGGTGGCGTAACTCTCTTTTAGGGTCAATGTAGAGTGTTTTAACATCTTGAAGCGCAACGGAAAGAAAAATCATCTGGGCAAGATAGGATTTTCCTTGACCTGTGGCACCAGTGATAATGATATGAGGATTC
This sequence comes from Streptococcus dentiloxodontae, assembly GCF_053206925.1. NCBI lineage: Bacteria > Bacillati > Bacillota > Bacilli > Lactobacillales > Streptococcaceae > Streptococcus > Streptococcus dentiloxodontae. Next base: position 26,689 of record NZ_JBRUHR010000016.1, read on the forward strand.
TTTGTGAGTTTTCCCGCAATGTCTTCTTTATTTCCGACTGTTGGATTAAAGAAGACAAGATTTTTAGAAGCTGAAATGGCTTCTTCGAGGCTATCCCAGCGACCCATCCAATTATCTACCCGACCGATATACCAGCCAATGCGGTTACCAGATGAGGTGTTGGTAAAGGGCATGAGTTCCGCAAAACCACGAGGAGTCACCATGTGTGTCCATGTTCGTGTTTTCTTTTGCAGGTCTTGACCATACAACAGAGCTTGGAAGAGATAAGGGGTATCAAAGCTAGCTTCACTAATTTCAACGTTCATGTCATTAAAGTAGTTCAGAATGACTTGTCTGCGGTTTCTGAGTTGATTGACAGAAGACCCAGCCACAATCAGGTAAGCCCCGTATTCAATAATCTCTTCCTTGTTTCCAACCTTTTTCATCAGGTCTTTCAGAGAAAGGGAGCCCATCAGAATATCATCTTGTTGGACGGTATCGGTATTATCCGCTTCTTCCATGATATTCTTGTAACGGGTATTGGAACGTCCCATTTTACCTTTAATGCGGTTACGATCAATGAATGTCCCTTTAAAACGGAGTTCCACAGGAAAGTTGAGACGTTGCACAAATTCTCCCAAATGAAAACCGTTAAAGATGGTATTGAACTTCCCGATAGGAAGAATGGTCAAGAAAGATGACCCATAGGGACTTTCTAATTTCATAAATCCCCCCGCTAGGGATTTGATAAGGGTATCGGTCACATTAAAGAGGGAACGGTTGGCAGTCACTTCTTGTTTGAGGTGAGGGATGTAACGTAGGAATTGCATGCGTTGATAGTAGAAGAGGTCTTCATCCGTGAGACGTTTAGCTCGTAAGGTGGATAAGATTTGATAGATAGCGTGCTCATCTGCCTCAAAGTCTTGATACCAAGGCTTATCTTCTTCTAGTTCAAAACCAAGACCATTCGCAATGGTTTCTGAAACCTCTGAGAAACGTTCAAAAGCTAGTTGTGAGAGTGATAAACCTTTATCAAACTTCTTGAGACGAACACCAACTAACCAGTCCGTTTGATAGGGGATTTCCATCTCTTCCGTGAGCATCTCCACCGTATCACGCAAGAGTTCTTCGCCAAGCTCACGGTTATTAGGGGAAAGGGCTTCTTTAAAGTCGCTCATCTTTTCTTCTAAGAGAAAATCTTTAGGGATAAGAGCAATTTCAAAAGCCTTGTTTTTGGCTAATTTTTTGATGACTTGACTTGTCGTTAATTTGTGTTTATTCTTGGTGTCATCATCTGTAATAGTAATTGGCGTATTAGGAACACGGTAATAAGCCATAACTGCTTTATCTTGTCGTAGGACAAGGTTATGGTGGGTGGCTTTAATGGGATATTGGATTTTGAGTGCCATAGTGCCTCCTTATCTATAAGTCTGTTTTATCAAAGACGATGTCTTCGTCTGTTAATACCTCCACTCTTTCCCCATGATAAATCGCTTTTTTATTCCAACGAAATTCAATCAGGTAACGGCAATAGTCGAATAAAAAAATGTGCATTTTCTTACCGTGTGGTTCGTATTCGGTGTAAAATTTAGCGAGTTTGTAAGGAACGTAAACGTAGAGGAGAAGGGAAATCGAATGGGTCATCTTGGCTAAAGGGTTCAGGATAAAGGATAAACCTAGTACCATAACCACAAAAACAAGGGCAAAGACAACAAAGAAAGAAAGTTGCATAGGGGTCGCGAAATACCAAATGCGTTTGCCCTTTTGTGTCTTGATTTCTTGAATCCAGTAGGGAGCGTTTAGCCCCCTAGCATAATCGTAAAGTGGTTCTTTATCCATATCAAAGCCCCGTTTCAATGCCTATGAGGCGAAGCGCCCAACCTATGACAGAAAGAATCTGTTGTCCCTTGGTCATGGATATAATAACGCCCCAAAAACCAATGACAGAAAAAAGTTGAATCCAAGAGCTATTCCGCCACGCTTCAAGACCAAGAATAACAGCTATAGCGGTAATGAGCCAAGCGCCATCTCCTTGGAGGAATTGTTGTAATAAGCTAGTATTCATAAAACTTAGTTTCCTTTCGTTTGTGCGTAATCTTTAGGGATGGTATGCTTTAATGTCTTCACATAATAAGAATCCCCTTTGGGTGTGAGGGTTAATGTAAAATTTTCAGAGCGTGTATTACCAGCAACCTCAAAAGTCACTTGGACATAAACGGTGATGTCATCTCCGTTTTCTTTTAGATACACGTAGTCCAACGTGTTAAATGTTGTGTTTTCCAAGACTGTCAAATGATTACCTACCAAATCCAAGTTGTCTTGGTCAGTTGTATAATTGGTAAAAAAGACGTTCAGGAATTTCTCAACTTTCTGATGTTTCTTTTTAGAAAGGTTATCAGAGGCGGTCAGCTCTAAAGCAGAATCTTCATCAAAGCCAGTCGCTTGTGAATCAGACAAGGTTGAAAACCAAGGCAGACCTGATATGTAGTAAGTTTTCCCTTTTGTGCCATAAGGAATATTAAAACCAGTAGTGATTTCCTCGTCCTCGTCTCCATTTTTTTGCTTATAGGTTACTTGGTAGGTGGCTGCTTCGTCTGTCAATACCAGTAATTTGGCAGAGACTAGACTTGTTGCTGTCCGTTTTTGTCCTTGTGATTTGACTTCAGGCACCTCATCATAAAAGCTATTTAAGGTCTCTGTTTGTTTTTCCTGCTCTTCTGCGTTGTCTGAAAAGGTAAAGTAAGCCGACACAAAACTATTGAGGTAGTAGGTTAAACGATAGTCTGTTTCAGTATTTGTTGATACCGAAGTAACAGAAGTGCTGTTTTTTACTTTGTTTTCTAAGTTTGTAACCCTATTAGAAAGGGTAATAGCTCGAAAAGCCCCTAAAAGCCCAATGAGTACCAAAAGAGCCAACCCAGTTGTGACAAGAAGATTGGCTGTTTTTCTGGTGGAGCGAATGAGTTTTGGGGAACTCCGCTTTTTCCCTGTCTTTTTAAAGCGGGAAAAGTAGCTGAGGAGTTGAGCTAAAAAGGTTTTGAGTTTTGTCATAAGCCCTCCCTTTAGGCATTTGCCAATTCAATGAGTTTTGACCCTTTAGCGTAGAGCTGCTTATGGAGTCTATTCAGTTCACCATTGACATAATAATAGCTCCGCAACTCTGCTTGTAGTACTTCAAGCAATAATGGTGGTAACTGTTGGGCTTCCTCGCTTTTGAGCAGATGGTTAAGCTCACCAGCTTTTGTCCACGCTTCATTTGTGTTATGTGTTTTAAGTAATTCACCTAATTCTGTAGAAAGGGCTTTGATTTTCTTTTCGATTTGGGTTTGTTCTGCCATGAGTATTTCCTCCGTAAATATAGTTTGTTTGTCCGTAATGACCTGACGAAAGATGAGAGCTAAGTCAGTAGTCATGCGTTGATTAAGGTCTAAAATTTGTCCATCTGTTGTAAAGTAAGCATGCTGGTAGTTTCGACATTCTCCATTATCCTGTATTTGTCGAGCAAAACAATCATAAAAATAGTCTTTCCCTTTCATAAGGACAATATAAAGGTTCCAGAATTCATTTTTTTCAGGAAAGCAGGTAATGCCTTCATAGATTTTATGTAGTAACATATCAGTTGCCTTCTTCCAGAGCTTGTCGGATTTGATGTTCTAAGTTTCCTGATTTTCTATGGTAGAGGTCTTGCTTACACCGTTCAGCATGTGCATGAGACATAAATACCTCCTTTTCTTATTCTTCCCAAGGTCTATGTCAAACCAAAGCCAATCATTGATTTGTACTTCAGTTGGTGTATCTCCTGAGAAGATATCTTCACAAAGACTGGTCAGTTAGTCAATGCCTCCTCGTTCTCTGACAGTATCAAGGGTATTTCTTGCACCAGACCATGCTTTAAAGTTGTCAATACTTGAGAGTTGGACTTTGTATTCCATGTTTTTTCCTCCTTGTAGTGTTAAATTAGCCTAGCTTTTCCTTGAGTAGGCTGTGACTAATTGATAGGACGCTCTTAAGTCCTTCAAAATTGCTTCTGATCGTTCTGTTAATTCCCCGCTTTCTTGAATCATTTTGAGATAACTAGTTGCCATGATTTTATCGGCTTCCTCAACCAGTTTTAGCGAATTAGCAACTTGATACACGAGCCAGCGAACGGTTCGGTCAATTGAGTAAGGTTCTGGCTTCATGCTCAGTTTCAAGGGTTCCACACCTCCAAATAATTTTTGCCACTTCTGGTCAGGAACATAAGCACCAAATTTGTTAGTACCGTCATAGACTTGCATTTCATGGTTAATCACTCCACGGGCAATTTCAGCTAGGTCAACGCCATTGATATACTCTTCAATGGCTGATTGAGCTTTTTCGTGGGAAAAGCGTAATTCATAACGGTTCCAGATACCAAAAATCTCTAAGGATTCTTCCAAGGAGAGCTGTTCACTTTTGGCTAATTCATAGCGTTTTTCGTAAAAGTTAAAGTAGAGATTACTTTGGCGACTCCCAAAATAAAGGGAAATACCTTGACTGTTTTCAATATCATCTACTTTTTTAAGCTTTCCACCACCAATATGGTTCCATGTTCGGAGATGTTTAAATTTGATTTCCTCCTTATAAACTTTGGCAATCATATCTGATAGTAGGAGTTGTTCCTTTTTCCTTTCCTTACCAAGATAAGGCTCATCCATAGCGATATCCAAGCGAGTAACACGACTTTCAGGGATTTCAAAACAGATAATTTGTAGAAATTCCTGCCAGCTAAGACCAATGGCTTCTAAAATGAGTTCCATTTCACGGCACCCTTGTCCAGAGAGTTGCAGACTTACTTGATAATTTCCTGTTTCGATTTTGTCAAAAAAATCAAATAACCAAATGTTACCCCGCTTCCAAAGGCGTGAGTAATTGAGGAGTCTTGTGTCAAACTCTTTAAACTCTGAAAAAGAACAGTGGAGATAGGTCTGGCAAAAGTGACTGAGATCACGGATAGATATGAAAGTCATCCGTAAATAGTCAATGTGTACCTCTAGGAGTTCTTGGTCACGGTGATTGAGGTAACCAAGCTCTCCTTTAAACTGATGGAATTTTTCAAGCGTCAAGCCACGTGAACCATCTTCGTAAGAGCGATAGGTACGCCTTGAAATACCAACGGACTCTGCAAATTCTTTCTGAGTCATTCCAGTTGACCTTCGGAATTTCTTTAGTTGTGAGGGGCTAATTTTATCCATTCATATAGAAGTCTCCTTTCTAGGAAGTGACACACTTTTTTATCAAAAGTGACACAGTTTTTGAATCTTGACATCCCTTGGTACCATTGGGTTAGAGGGGGGTGCTAGATGTCATTTTGACAAATGTTACCCCCCTATTAGAAATCGGGGGTTGAATCATTTCTCACGGACTAGGAACGGCGACCTACGGTCTTCGCCTGACCGTAGGTCAGGCTTGCCCTTGCTCTTGCCCTAGTCCGTGAGAAGCCAAACAGCTTTCAACAGCTTTTGGATAAGACTTGCGCCCCTCTGCTTCAAAGGTAGCAAGGACGTCAAGAAGGAGTGCCTCTTGAGAAGATGTCACCCAAATAGCATTCTCTAATCTGTCAAAAGGAAGTCCTTTTTCCTCCAACATGTAGATGATTTTGCGAAGGGTCTTAACAGTTAAGTCCTGCTCTTTGGCAAATTCTGTTAAAGGACGGTTTTCTGAGATGATTTCTTCCAGCTCTTCTGGCTCAACCATGCTATCTATTTCTGGCAGATTAGGTTTAGGTACCTCTTTAAGTTCTTCTTCTAGGACTGGTAGTTTCATAAACTCATCGTAAAAAGAGAAGCCTTTATCAAAAGGCACATAAGGGGAGAAAAATTCTCCTGCTAACTCACCGTTATTGGCGATATAGCCACGTCCTTTGACTTTCTTGCCATTGATTTTGTCCAACTTTTTGAACTCTTTGTTTTTATTAGCGTCCCCAAACATCATGTCATACCCTGTGGATTCCAAGTGACCAACGGACAGACGTTTCATAAAGTTATCCCGAAGCGCTGTCTTGATATATTCACCATCAGGTCGTTGCATAGCAAAAATAACAAAAACGCCAGATTGGCGCCCTTCTAAGACAAGTTGAGACAGGTATTCAATGGCTTGCGCTTGGAGGCGGTAGTCATTTTCAATCTTGGCGATAAAGGCTGCCCACTCATCAATGACAATAAATTTTGGTTTCAGTCCATACTTGGAAAAATCTTTCCCAATGACATAGTCAGGATGATTTTGGATGGCTTCATAACGTTTCTCCATAAACAACACATTATCTTTAAGGCAAGCGATAATATCTTCTTTGGAGATAAAGACACGTTCCTTGAAGACGGGAACATTTTTAAGACCTGATAAGTCTGCATTTTTAGGGTCACAGAGGTCAACAAAACCAATTTTAGCTAAGACTAAAACAATGGTCATGAGAACAACCGTTTTACCGCCACCAGTTCCGCCACCAATGAGCAAGTGCGGTTCCGCAATATAATCCCAGTAAACATCTTTCATAAGACGTAATCCTTTGTCCGTGATGGTGACGTCTGAAATGTCAATCCGTGAGTGAATCCGATTGATAGCAATGTCATAGGTCACAAAACGATTGTCAAACGTTTTATCCCTAAAGTCACCATTAAACATAATCTCAAGAGTTGCCCCGAGATTGATAAAGCGATCTTGAAACTTATTACCTTCTAAGATAAAAGAAGCTTGTAATCGGTACTTGCTTCGTTTGACATAGACCTTGGGAAGAATAATTTTCTCAATCGCCTTACCATCACGTTTAACAGTTTTTGAGAGGTAGTAGCGGTTTTCCAAGAGAAAGTTAGTCATAATCCGTAGAGAGTTTAGGCGTTGGAAAAAGAGTACTTTCTGAAAAAGAAAAAGTGTGACAAGTAGTACTAGAAGAAGGGGTGGTAAGATGGTTAAAGCCAGTTTAGGTACATAAAAGAGTGGGTCAGCTACAATCAACTGCCATATAGGATAGTAGTAAAAGAAATTTGCCACTAAAAAAGGCAATAACAAGAGAAAACCTGTCATTGCCCTAATATGGCGGTAAAATTTACGGACGCGTAGTCCACGATAAGTTAAGAGGGACATAGAGACCTCCTAACCTTATTTCTTGTCCTCAGCCTTAGTATCAGCCTTTGGTGCAGGTGCTCCTTTTTTCCTGATACCAGAAGCATAAAGACGGTAGTTATCATTTCGTCCGATAGCAGAATAGGTGACGACAATATCAGTCAATTCTACTTCTTCACGATAATTAAGCCCAAGGGCTTCAATTTCTTGTTCAGACATGTCAACAATCGTAAAAAAGAGGGTTTCATGTTGGACAGATGAGTGGATTCCCACAGTAATCCCACGGATTTCTCCCGTTGGAACTTGGACATAAGTATTGTCGCTATTGCGTTGACTACGGTCTTCTTCATAAATGAGTTCTGCTCCCTCGACAGAGCGGAAAGTCAATTTGCCAAAGACTTCATCCAGTTTAAGAGCATCCGTAATGACACGGTAAGATTTATCCACGATTTGGAGTTTTTCTCCGAAGTTCAATCCAGTTTTTGCCATAGTGTTTATTTCCTTTCTTTATTTAACGATTTCAAGTTTTTCTGCAAAGACATTGAGAGCTGGGGCTACACTTGAGCCATTGACTGCACGGTCTGGTAGAAAAATAGGGTTAACCACTTGAACAATCGTATCTTCATCAAAGATAGTGTTGGAAGCAGGAGTAATGACATGGAAAGAACCATGTTCTTGGCTACTAAGAATATGGCGTTGGTATTTCCCTTCTTTACCAAAGATAGTTTTAGGAGCACGCCCTAGTTTTTCATAATAAGCTTTTCCGACAAATTCAGGTTTCATTTTAAGGGTTTCAGGAATCATAAGTAGTTCTCCATTTCTGATGATTGAGTATTTAAAAGCTCAGCAAACCACAGGGCTGAGTTGTGCAAAGTAAAAACGTTTAATTTTTGACTTGTATATGAGCGTGTAATAACTGATTTCTGAGTGAGGAAAACCAACTTTCTCGAAATTATGAGCCAGCTGATCCATTTCAGTTTTTGTATTAGCATAAAGACTAGCTTGTAGTTCAGGTTTTCCTGAATAGATAGCATGGGTAAAAAGATAGTTCTGGAAATGGCGTTCCAGACACTGTCCAATGTATGAGGTCATAGGTACCTCCTTTCTTTATTGTAAACAAAAAGCTACTAGAAATTTTCATTTCCAGTAGCTTGAGAGCAGACTACTCCTGTTAAAAGCAGCAGTAGTCAGTTTAAAAAAGGGTTATTTGGTTGAAAGACCTATCTAGCAAAGACAAACCTTTCACGGTGGCAACGTTTAGCAAGGTGCATTGCATCAATTACCATCGCTTTCCCAGCCAATCATTCGGGTAGTCATTATCATGCCCGTCACGATTCTCTTACGCCTTTTGGCAAAGCCAGTTCACTTTACTATTCGGAAAAGTGCGAAAGTCCGAAATACGTGTGAGTCCACAATTCTAAAAATTATTTTAATATCTCAACTTCAACCACAAACGGACTTGACTTTCTTCTTCAAACAAGATACAATAAAGGTACGAAGTTTATTGTGTTGTTTGATAGTCAGTTCTCTGGTTGTCAAACGCATTTTTTTATTTAATTGGCAAAGGACAGAACCTTCTAAAAACAAGGTTATTATTTTTAGAAGAGATATACTCTATCGAATATATTTATATTATATACTCAATTGAATATAATGTCAACTGTTTTTTGAAAAAAATTTAAAAAATTTTTGAGGTATATTATGGGATTCCCAGAACGACTTAAAGAACTCCGATTAAAAAAAGGATTAACCCAAAAAGAAGTAGCAGAAGAATTTGGAATTAAGCAACCTAACTATCAGCAATGGGAAGCTGGAAAACGAAAACCAACATCAGAAACACTTCAAAAATTTGCGGATTTCTTTGGAGTATCTATGGATTATCTAGCAGGCAAAGAGGAAGAAGACGAACTTGCAAACGTTGAATTGTTATTCCGTATGACTTCTGATGGTTTAACAGAAGAAGAAAAAGCTGTCTTTCGTGAAGAACTCATTGAATTTATGAAAGAACGGAAAAAAGCTTTTGAGAAGGATGAAAAATAGCTCAGAGAATTTCTCCGAGCTATTTTAATCGTCATAGCCATATTTTTTCAAAGCTTTTTCATAAGCTTCAGTTCCTTTTTTATAATAGGTTTCATCACTTCCTGTAAAATTAGCTGTCAATACACCATCCTTGTATTTGTAAGTAACTGTTGGGTTTACAAAATCAGAAACTTCAAAAGTTTTTAGGTCAGTATTAATGGTCATATTTCTAGTGGCACCTTCAGCATCAACGGTTCCTTCGTCACCTTTAATTACAACGATTTTATCGTTGCTATATTCATCAATCTCATAGTATTCTCCGTCAAGACTGTTTTGATTGGAACAAGCAACTAGGAAAATACTAGCAAGTGCAAAAGCGAGTAAACTTAATAGTCTTTTCATGAAATATATCCTCCTTTATTGTTTTTATTTTAATATAATTTTATTACAAAATAGTTAATTATATTATTTAAATTTAATTTCTAGTGGACACTCATCCGCTTTTTTTATATAATTTAGTCAACTATTTGATTGACTGTTTTTGGTAGAGAGGTGTCATGTGAGAGAATTATATGCCAGAGTAACCCAAACTGCAAGAGGAGAACTGTATCAGTTCATGAAAGATAATACTATTTCCCCTCTTAATTATCGCTTTGATTCTTATTTAAAAGATTGTGCAACTCGGTATCATATCAGAATTATTCCTCATCATTTCAAGAGCCACAAGATTGAGGGACTAACCTTTATTGATCAGTTAGGGACTTCTTTTTCGTACGAGAAAGACAACCCTTTGACCCGTCAGAATTTTACAAAATGCCATGAATTAGGTCATTATATTTTAGGACATTCTGGCAAACTCTTTACAGAAATGCGTGACCAAAAAGAAACGTTACCAGAGACTGAAGCCAACCTCTTTGCAGCTTTTATCTTAATGCCTGATATTGTCTTATTATCCAAAATCTATTATCGTCATGATAATTTTAGAAAAATCCTGTCAGCTCTTGGAGTATCAGCAGAGGCTTTCAAATATAGGCTAAAAGACTTATTGCAGTTTCGCTTATCTAAGAAACAAGAAGTGATTAGCTTAGCTATTCAACACTATCAAAATAATAGAAGTGAGTTGTTACTAAGTTTATTTGGTAAGATAAAAACCGAGATAGTAGAAGAGTATAAAAGTATAGAGGTTAATCATTTAGTAAAGGTGGCTAAAGAGTTACAAACTCTGGACTTTGTGGCTAGCGATTCCTATTCCGACTTACTAAAAAATGATTTTCGTAAGGAATTAGAAAAAGCTGACAAGCGCATTTCAACATGGTTAGAATACGATTTTGGAATAACCATGGGTTACGCTTGGCGAAATGATAAACTGACAAAGAAGCAAGCTCAACTACGAGCTAAAACTTTGATTTTATTAGAAAAGAGGTAATCTATGTACCAACCAGAAAAATTGAAACGAAGAAGAAAAAAATTAGGGTTACAACAACAGAAAGTAGCAGGGCTTATCGGTGTTTCAAAACAAGCCTACTCTAAGTGGGAAAAAGGACTTTCTCAACCAACCAAGACCAATCTTGCTAAACTTGAAAAAATCTTAGAAGTTCCAGAAGGCTATTTAACCGAGGAAAGAATTGCAACCCTGTATAAACAACTGACAGAACCTAATCAAGACAAGGCTTTGAACTATGTTCAAGACCTTGTCATCGGTCAGCATAAGGTTATCAATCTGGTTAGTGAAGAGCCACGCTATGCTTACAAAGTCTATGAACAACTTTCAGCTGGTATTGGATCATCCGTTTATGATGACAAAGACTATGATACCGTTTATTTTGACGAAGAACTAAGTCATGACTTCGCTTCTTGGATTGATGGGGATTCCATGGAGCCAATGTATCATAATCATGATGTTGCTTTAATTCGTGAGACTGGATTTGATTATGATGGTGCCATCTATGCCGTTGTGTGGAATGAAAAGAGCTATATCAAAAAGGTTTATCGTGAAGAAGATGGACTCCGTCTTGTTTCTATTAATAAAGCTTACAAAGATAAGTTTGCCTCTTATGATGAAAATCCACGGATTGTTGGTAAAATCGTAGGCAGCTTTACCCCTTTGGAGATATGAAGTCTTTCTATGCTATAGTAAGATAATCTCTAGCTCAGTATTCGATTTTTCTTAGAGAAATTTAGTAAAAACTCACCTTATTTAAATCAAATTAGTCAAAATTTGATAAAATAGGACGAAAGGTGTTTTGAGAAAAAGATTGATATTAAGGCTTTTATGTATTTAAAGACATATCGGTTGATTGAACCAGGTCTTAAGAAAGCTCGTAAAGCTAGCCAGTTCTCAAAACGTTAATATCTGCTATATATCAACGTTTCAAGCACTCAAGAGTTTACCTCATGGGTGCTTTTTTATGTAAAAGATTTTCTAATTAGGTCATGATGAGGTTGTACTGTTCATGATTGTTCGGATATTACGTATGTTAAATTGATATTTTGGGAAAGAATAGCTAAATAAGCGAAAAAATGCTAAAATGAATTAACTATATTTTTGGAGGCTTGATATGAAAGCGATTATTACTGTTGTCGGTAAGGATAAGGCTGGTATTGTTGCAGGTGTTTCTGCTAAGATTGCTGAACTTGGGCTTAATATTGATGACATTACACAAACTGTTATGGATGAATTTTTCACGATGATGGCTGTTGTTTCGGCTGAGGAGAAAAAAGACTTTACAGCTCTTCGTTCGGAATTGGAAGCTTTTGGAGAGACTTTAAATGTTAAAATTAACATTCAAGGCTCTGCTATTTTTGATGCCATGCATAACTTGTAGGATAGAGGTAGAGTAAAACATGGATATTAAACAGGTAACAGAAACCATTGAGATGATTGAGGAGCAGAACTTTGATGTTCGGACAATCACTATGGGTATTTCGCTGTTGGATTGTATTGATTCGGATATTAATCGTGCTGCTGAAAAGGTCTATAAAAAGGTTGTGGAGAAGGCTCGCAATTTGGTTGCTGTTGGTAATGAAATCTCATCAGAGCTTGGGATTCCTATTGTTAACAAGCGTGTTTCCGTGACGCCGATTTCTATCATCGGAGCAGCAACAGATGCAACAGACTACGTACCCTTAGCTAAAGCGCTTGATCGTGCTGCTAAGGAAATTGGTGTTAATTTTATCGGCGGTTTTTCAGCTTTGGTGCAAAAAGGTTATCAAAAAGGTGATGAAATTCTCATCAATTCTATTCCCAAAGCGTTGGCGGAGACGGATTTTGTTTGTTCTTCGGTTAATATTGGTTCGACCAAAACAGGTATTAATATGACTGCGGTGCGTGATATGGGACGGATTATCAAAGAAACTTCTGAAGCAAGTCCGCTGGGTCCTGGCAAACTGGTTGTATTTGCTAATGCGGTTGAAGATAATCCCTTTATGGCAGGAGCTTTTCATGGCGTTGGTGAAGCCGATGTCGTCATCAATGTTGGTGTCTCGGGTCCCGGTGTAGTACAGCGTGCTGTTGAAAAGGTGGCTGGAAAAAGCTTTGATATCTTGGCTGAAACTGTCAAAAAGACAGCCTTTAAGATTACGCGTGTTGGTCAGTTAGTCGGTCAGATGGCTAGTGAGCGTCTGGGTGTTGAATTTGGTATCGTTGACTTATCATTAGCCCCAACACCAGCGGTAGGAGATTCAGTGGCACGTGTGTTAGAGGCTATGGGGCTTGAAGTTGTTGGTACACACGGGACAACAGCTGCGCTGGCTTTACTTAATGACCAAGTTAAAAAAGGCGGCATTATGGCCTGCAATCAAGTTGGCGGTTTGTCGGGTGCTTTTATTCCAGTGTCTGAAGATGAAGGAATGATTGCGGCGGTGCAGTCAGGTGCCATCAATCTTGAGAAGTTAGAAGCCATGACAGCTATTTGTTCGGTTGGTTTGGATATGATTGCCATTCCAGCGGATACTCCGGATACAACAATTGCAGCCATGATTGCTGACGAAGCGGCTATTGGCGTTATTAATCAAAAAACGACAGCTGTACGTATTATTCCTTACGGTAAAGTTGGAGATATGCTTGAATTGGGCGGTTTATTGGGTTATGCGCCTGTTATGAAAGTCAGCGAAGCTTCATCGGCTGACTTTATTGCACGAGGCGGGCAAATACCAGCCCCTGTCCACAGTTTTAAAAATTAATTGCTGTAAAACTCCTTTAGTGGGAGTTTTTTCTATTGTTAGGCAACTAGAAGCTGGGTCAAATTTATGTTATAATTAAGCAATAAATCTATAAAGAGGGTGACACTATGGGGGGAACACGCTTGTTCATTGCACGGCATGGAAAAACAATGTTTAACACAATCGGCCGTGCGCAGGGGTGGAGCGATACACCATTGACTTCTGAAGGTGAGAAAGGTATTCGTGAATTAGGTTTGGGTCTCAAAAAAGCAGCTATTCCCTTTAAGGCAGCTTACTCAAGCGATTCTGGACGAACATTACAGACCATGGAGATTATTCTACGTGAGACAGGTTTAGAGCATATTCCTTATACACGTGATAAGCGTCTTCGTGAGTGGTGCTTTGGCAGTCTTGACGGTGGTTATGATGGGGAGCTGTTTCAAGGAGTTTTGCCTAGGACAGCAGCATTTCAAGGAAAAGATTATACAGAAGTAACCTATCCAGAGCTGGCGCAAAGTATCTTAGATGTAGATACAGCTGGTTGGGCGGAGCCTTGGGAAGTTTTGAAAAATCGTATTTTAGAAGGTTTTGAGGCAATAGCAGAGCAGGTTGAAAAAACAGGCGGCGGTGATGTTATTGTGGTCAGCCATGGGATGACCATTAATACTTTTGCATGGCTGGTAAATCCCAACATAGAACGCAAGCCGCTGGATAATGGCTCAATCACCTTGGCCAGTTATAAAAATGGACAATTTACAATTGAAACGCTTGGGGATATGACCTATCGTCAAGCTGGAAGAGAAATGGATAAGAAAAATGACAACTAATCGACATCATGCACGTCGCAGAGCAAAAAAAAGTGAAAATGGAAGAAAGTTTGTTACCGGTTTTTTGTTTATCATTGCTTTGGCTGCTTTGTTTGTAGGTGTTTTTGTTTATTTGAATGGCAGAAGCAGTAAATCAACAATACATTCTAAAACCAGTGCAACTAAAACGACTTCTAATTCTAGTTCAACCAAGACCGCATCGGATAAAGATTCCTCTCTTCCTAATGTTTCAACAGATGATTGGGAATTGCTTTTGGTCAATCGTGATCACGTTACAGAGGAATTGAATCCAACGGTTACTGATATTGGTGGGGTTCAGGTAGATGAGCGTATTGCAGAGGCAGTGCAGGAGTTTTTGACAGCAGCACAAGCTATTGACAGTAACTTCCATCTTATTTCGGGTTATCGCAGTGTTGCCTATCAAGAAGAACTTTATAATAGCTATGTTCAGCAAGAAATGGCTAACCAAAGCATTGATCAAGAGGCTGCAGAAGAAATTGTTCAGACTTATTCGCAGCCACCGGGAGCCAGCGAACATCAAACGGGGCTGGCTATTGATATGTCAACAGTGGATTCGCTGAATGAAGCTGATGCTGATACGATGGAACAAGTACAGTCTATTGCAGCAGATTATGGTTTTATTTTGCGTTTTCCAGAGGGGAAATCGTCGTCTACCGGAGTTGATTATGAGGATTGGCATTTTCGATATGTGGGTGCTGATTCGGCCAAATATATATCGGAGCATAATCTGACATTAGAAGAATATATTGCATTGTTGAAGGAGAATGGTAAGTGAGAAGGCGCTTTAAATTTCGAGTTTTTGTGGTCATTTTAGGCGTTTTTGTATTTGGTGTTCTTCTGCCGCTGATGATTAATGTCCGCACAAAGGATAATGCACAAGTTGTTCAAGTGGCTTATGATAAGGAGACCTTCATTAAAGAAATTGCTCCAACTGCTCAGGAATTATCGCAAGCTTACGGAGTACGGGCATCTGTTATTATTGCTCAGGCTATTTTTGAAACTGATTATGGAAAGAGCTTACTAGCGGCTAAGTATCATAATCTTTATAGCTTGAAAGCTAAAGCTGGTCAAGGACATATTCGTTTAATAGACAAGATCTATCGCAATAACAAATGGGAAACTGTTAAAGAAAAATTTGCGGTTTATGATTCTTGGGAAGATTCAATGTACAGCTATTTAGAAGCCTTAGCTGCTGGTGAGTGGGGGCAGGATACTTATACGGTACTTGCGACTACAAGTGGTTATAAAATCGCTGCTGAAAAATTACAGGAAGCTGGTTTTAACTCAGCACCGAACTATGGGCAGAAGCTGATTGATATTATTGAAAATTACAATTTAGTTGATTACGATAGATAGAACGTTAGCACTCGGAAAATAAGAGTGCTAATTTTTTGTGTTTTTCTCTTGACAAGATATTTTCTAAGAGTATAATAGAACCATAACTTAGCACTTGGTATAAAAGAGTGCTAATTGGAAAGAGGTGGCTTCAAAATGATCACAGACCGTCAAAGTGACATCCTGAACCTAATCGTTGAGATGTTCACCCAAACGCATGAACCTATAGGTTCTAAAACTTTGCAGGATACCATTGAATCAAGTTCAGCCACCATTCGTAATGACATGGCAAAACTTGAGAAGCTAGGCTATTTGAAAAAGGCTCATACTTCAAGCGGCCGCCTGCCCAGCCGAGCTGGTTTCCAGTATTTTGTCCGGCATTCTCTAAACCTTGATAGTGTTGATGAGCAAGATGTTTATCAAGTCATTAAAGGTTTTGACTTTGAAGCTTTTAGGTTGGAAGATATTTTAGCGGCTGCCGCTAATCTTTTGGCAAATATGACAGGTTATACGGCTGTTGTTCAAGATGTTGAACCCACCAAGCAGCGGCTGACAGGATTTGATATCGTTCGTCTTTCTAGTCATGACGCTTTAGCGGTTCTTACTCTTGATGAATCCAAGTCTGTTACTGTTCAGTTTGCTATCCCTAAGAATTTTTTGGTGCGAGATTTGCAAACACTCAAGCAGCTTGTTGATGAGCGTTTTGTTGGCAAGTCGGTGCTGGATATTCATTACAAGCTGAGAACAGAAGTTCCTCAGGTAGTTCAGAGGTATTTTAAAACCACAGATAATGTTTTGAATTTGTTTGACTATATCTTTGCTCAGCTGTTTAAAGAATTAATTTTCATTGAAGGCAAGATTGCTTCGTTGTCTTATGCAGGTTCAGATACTTATCAGTTTTTTGACAATGAACAGGATGTAGCACAGGTGCTTCGCGCTTCTATTTCTCAGGACGAGATGGTCAAGGTTCAGGTCGCAGAGAGTGAGGAACAAGCACTTAGTCAATTAACTGTTATCAGTCATAAATTTCTCATTCCTTATCGAGGGCAAGCTCTGATGAGTTTGATTGGCCCTATTGATATGGATTATCGCAGAGTAGTTAGTTTGATCAATGTCATCAGCCGAGTTATGGTTATCAAATTAACTGACTACTACCGTTATTTAAGCAGCAATCACTACGAAGTGAATTAGCCATAAATAAGAAAGAGGTGTAAAATTTGTCGGAAGATATTAAAAATGAAGACGTAAAAGAGGAAGAGGCTGTTGAGGAAGCAGAGGATACGCCTGTTGAAGAAATAGCCCCTGAAAAATCCGAATTAGATCTGGCGAATGAGCGGGCAGAGGACTTTGAAAATAAATATCTGCGAGCCCATGCCGAAATGCAAAATGTTCAGCGCCGTGCTAATGAAGAACGGCAGAATTTACAGAAATATCGCTCTCAGGATTTAGCCAAGAAAATTTTGCCAAGTCTGGATAATTTGGAACGAGCACTTGCAGTTGAAGGTTTGACAGACGATGTTAAAAAAGGTCTTGAAATGGTTCAGGCTAGTCTGATTCAAGCTCTTAACGAAGAGGGTGTCGAAGAAGTTGAAGTTGAAAGTTTTGATCACAACTTCCACATGGCAGTTCAGACTTTACCAGCTGATGATGAGCATCCTGCAGATTCGATTGCACAAGTCCTTCAGAAAGGCTACAAACTGCATGAACGCATTTTGCGACCAGCCATGGTGGTGGTTTATAACTAACTATTTTTTGATGGTAATGACCTCATTAAAAAACGGCAATTGCTATAGCGGCATGCCTAAACGCCTTACTAGCTCGCGATAAAAATATAATTGATTTTCATCGCTCATGTCGTAACAAATCTGTCCGAAATGACAGAAAACTATAAAATGTAAAAAGAAGCAAGTCGTAAGACTTAGCCCAACCGATACTTTTTCGTCATGGTGTTAGTCAGATAAGGTTTTCCTATCTGACAGGCAAATTTTGAAGCTTTAGGTTCAAAAATTAGCAATGAAATGCTGAAGGCAGTTGCTTGCGTGCCACACCATTTAAGAAAAATATCAAAGCAAGAAATATCAAAAGAGGAAACAGAAAGGAATTGAACGTTAATTTCAGTCGCTAGATGAAGAGAGCTTTGCTTTCGGTAATTTCCCGATTGAAACAGTCCAATGGACTATTTCAACGTTCTTGGTATCTTAATTATGTCTAAAATTATCGGTATTGACTTAGGTACAACAAACTCAGCAGTTGCAGTTCTTGAAGGAACTGAAAGCAAAATTATCGCAAACCCAGAAGGTAATCGTACAACGCCTTCAGTTGTGTCATTCAAAAATGGTGAAATTATTGTTGGGGATGCGGCTAAACGTCAAGCAGTGACAAACCCTGACACTGTCATTTCTATCAAATCTAAGATGGGAACTTCTGAAAAAGTTGCAGCTAATGGTAAAGAATACACACCGCAAGAAATCTCAGCTATGATTCTTCAATATTTGAAGGGTTACGCAGAAGATTATCTTGGTGAAAAGGTTGAAAAAGCAGTTATTACAGTTCCTGCTTACTTTAACGATGCTCAACGTCAAGCAACTAAAGACGCAGGTAAAATTGCTGGTCTTGAAGTCGAACGTATCGTTAACGAACCAACAGCTGCAGCGCTTGCCTATGGTCTTGATAAAACTGACAAAGATGAAAAAATCTTGGTATTTGACCTTGGTGGTGGTACTTTCGACGTGTCAATCCTTGAACTTGGTGACGGTGTCTTCGACGTTCTTGCAACTGCTGGTGACAACAAACTTGGCGGTGATGATTTTGACCAAAAAATCATTGACTTCTTGGTAGAAGAGTTCAAAAAAGAAAACGGTATTGACCTTTCAACTGACAAGATGGCTCTTCAACGTTTGAAAGATGCTGCTGAAAAAGCTAAAAAAGACTTGTCTGGTGTAACCCAAACACAAATCAGTTTGCCGTTTATTACCGCAGGAGAAGCTGGACCGCTTCACTTGGAAGTTTCTCTCTCTCGTGCTAAATTTGATGATTTGACCCGTGATCTTGTTGACCGTACAAAAACTCCTGTTCGTCAAGCCCTTTCAGATGCTGGTTTATCGTTATCGGAAATTGATGAAGTTATTCTTGTCGGTGGTTCAACTCGTATTCCAGCAGTTGTTGAAGCTGTTAAGTCTGAGACTGGTAAAGAGCCAAATAAATCTGTAAACCCTGATGAAGTGGTTGCTATGGGTGCAGCTATTCAAGGCGGCGTCATCACTGGTGATGTTAAAGACGTTGTTCTTCTTGACGTAACGCCATTGTCACTCGGTATTGAAACAATGGGTGGCGTCTTCACTAAATTGATCGACCGCAACACAACTATCCCAACATCTAAATCACAAGTCTTCTCAACAGCCGCAGACAATCAACCGGCCGTTGATATCCATGTCCTTCAAGGTGAACGCCCAATGGCAGCGGATAATAAAACGCTTGGTCGTTTCCAATTAACAGATATCCCAGCTGCGCCTCGTGGTGTGCCACAAATCGAAGTAACATTTGATATCGATAAAAATGGTATTGTATCTGTTAAGGCTAAAGATCTTGGAACTCAAAAAGAGCAACACATCGTTATCAAATCCAATGATGGTCTCAGCGAAGAAGAAATCGAACGCATGATGAAAGATGCAGAAGCAAACGCTGATGCTGATGCAAAACGTAAAGAAGAAGTGGATCTTAAAAATGAGGTTGACCAAGCTATCTTTGCAACTGAAAAAACCATCAAAGAAACTGAAGGCAAAGGTTTTGACACAGAACGTGATGCGGCACAAACCGCTCTTGATGATTTGAAAAAAGCACAAGAGTCGGGTAATCTTGAGGACATGAAAGCTAAGTTAGAAGCTCTCAATGAAAAGGCTCAAGCTCTTGCAGTGAAACTTTACGAACAGGCAGCGGCTGAACAACAGGCGGCTGGCGGTGCTGATGGTGCACAAGCAACAGATACATCTAATAACTCAGGAGATGATGTTGTAGACGGTGAATTCACTGAGAAATAATTGCTTAATAATGACAGACTCGTTGAAGTAATATTCTACGGCAATGATTATGGCGAATTATCTGATGTGCCTTACTTGTTTGATTTTCGGAATTGTTGCTTTGAGAATCAATTACCGTAGTTATAAGCTGTTATATTATTAAAAGAAATCCAGAGGTTGATGCAAAATCCCAACCTCTGTTTTTCCATAATAGAAATACAATTTTTAACAATAAAAAGAATTGAACTCACTTTAAAGTTGTGTTTTCTCAAAAAAATACAGAAAGGATATATGGTGTTCGCAATTGAACACGGGCTGCATACGGATAGTATCAAAAAGGAAATTTTGTTTATGTCCGTTTAACGCCCTTAGTATCTCATATGAATAATACAGAATATTATGATCGCCTAGGGGTTTCAAAAAATGCTTCTCAAGATGAAATCAAAAAGGCCTATCGTAAGATGTCCAAAAAATATCATCCTGACATCAATAAAGAAGCAGGAGCGGAGCAAAAATATAAGGACATCCAAGAAGCCTATGAAACCCTAGGGGATGAACAAAAACGCTCTGCTTATGATCAATACGGTCCTGCTGGAGCTAATGGAGGATTCAGTGGAGGAGCCGGCGGCTTTGGAGGTTTTGATGGGGCAGGCTTCGGCGGCTTTGAAGATATCTTCTCAAGTTTCTTTGGCGGAGGAGCTGGTGCTAGTCGTAACCCTAATGCTCCGCGCCAAGGCGATGATCTTCAGTACCGTGTCAATCTCAGTTTCGAAGAGGCTATTTTTGGTACAGAAAAAGAGGTCAAATATAACCGTGAGGCAGTTTGTAAGACTTGTGATGGTTCAGGAGCGAAACCAGGAACTCAGCCAACAACTTGCGGACGTTGTCATGGACAAGGGGTTATCAATGTTGATACACAAACACCTTTAGGTATGATGAGGCGCCAAGTCACTTGTGATGTATGTCATGGGTCTGGTAAGGAGATTAAAGATCCTTGTCCAACCTGTCAAGGCAGCGGTCACGAGAAACGAATGCACAAGGTTTCTGTTAAAATTCCAGCTGGTGTTGATACCGGTCAACAGATAAGGCTTCAAGGACAAGGTGAAGCAGGGATCAATGGCGGTCCTTATGGGGATCTCTTTGTAATTATCAAGGTTGCTAATAGTGACAAATTCCGTCGAGACGGGGCGACTATCTATTACACTCTGAATGTTTCTTTTGTTCAGGCTGCTCTAGGAGATAGCGTTGAAGTTCCAACAGTGCATGGGGATGTAGAGCTATCTATTCCCGCAGGTACTCAAACTGGAAGGACATTCCGTCTTAAAGGAAAGGGTGCCCCACGCTTACGTACGGGCACACAAGGCGATCAGCTGGTGACGGTCAATATTGTAACGCCAACTAAGCTTAATGATGAACAGAAAGAGGCTCTAAGAACATTTGCCAAAGTAAGTGGAGAAGAACCTGTTCATCCTAAGAAAAAGGGTTTCTTTGACAAGGTTAAAGATGCCTTTGAAGCAGAATAAACAGTCAGCGTCCCTTAGCGGACGCTTTTTTGTTATCTTCCGAAAACCACTAGCTATGCTAGTGGTTCCGTAGAGCTTCCAGCGTGGTATCAAAAAAACCTCCTAAGATGATAAGATAGAAGTGGTTTCCCTGCCACTCATCAAAATCATCAAGGAGGTTCCACATGAAAGAGGCTAATCAAAGTTTATCACATACCAAGTGGAATTGTAAGTATCCTATTGTTTTTGCCCCCAAATACCGTCATCAAATCATCTACGGAAGATATAAATCCAGTATCGGGAAAATGATTCGAGATTTGTGTGAACGCAAAGGAGTCATCATTCACGAGGCTAATGCCTGTTCGGACCACATTCACATGTTAGTTAGCATTCCGCCTAAATTAAGTATCTCTGGTTTTATGGGGTATTTAAAAGGTAAGAGCAGTTTAATGATTTTCGATAAACATGCGAATCTGAAATATAAATATGGCAATCGCAAATTTTGGTGTAGAGGCTATTATGTGGACACGGTAGGACGAAATCAGAAGATAATAGCTGAGTATATTCAAAATCAATTACAAGAAGACAAGATAGCCGATCAGCTCACTTTGTTTGAGACGGTTGATCCATTTACTGGAGAACCAAATAGCAAGCGATAATCAAAGGAAAGTGCTTTAGCACTGGCTCGAAAAAGTGGTGCGAGAGGAAGGCAATTCGGTGGGCCTTTGGCCCTAGCCGGTAAAAGCGACTTACAGTCGCAGAACAAACCACCAGTGTGAACTGGTGGTTTTGATTTTGCAGCTGATCAGTGTCCAGCTTATGTTAGTTGCGATAATTTTAAAAAAGGGAAGAAAAGTAGTTGACAAAGGGAATAAGGTTTGCTAGAATATAGGAGTTGTCTTCAGAGGAAGGCAGAGCCCTTTGAGAACTGAATAAGAAACC
>NZ_JBRUHR010000017.1:0-47900 GCF_053206925.1 Streptococcus dentiloxodontae
ATAGGAATCTTTCTAATGATGGTTTTGTCGCTTTTCATTATAAGTCATATGGGACTTTTTGTGTATACACTCAAAAAGCCCTATAATATCTGAATGAGATTTACCCACTACAGATATTATAGAGCCAGTAAAATTAAGTGAACTTGGTGAAATTATTGGTGGTGGGACACCATCTACCAAGAAAGAGGAGTACTATGGTGGCAATATACCTTGGATAACACCTAAAGATTTAGCAAATTTTGGTGATAGGTATATTAAATATGGTAATAGAAATATAACTTCATTAGGATTAGAAAATAGTTCTGCCCGAATATTACCAACAGGTTCGGTATTATTTAGTTCTCGAGCACCAATTGGATACGTTGCAATTGCTGCAAATAATGTAACGACTAATCAAGGATTTAAAAGTATTATTCCTAATTCAAATATCGATTCATTATTTCTGTATTATCTGTTGAAATTTAATAAAAATAAAATTGAAAATATGGGAAGTGGTACAACCTTTAAAGAGGTTTCAGCCAGTGTGGTGAAATCAATTGAGGTTTCTATCCCTCTTGAAATATGTGAGCAAAGAAAAATTGCTGCTATTTTGGGTTCCATTGATGATAAAATTGAGAATAATAAAAAGATAAATCATCATTTAGCGGTCTGATTGACGGATATTTCGCCAGATAAGAGTTTTGGTAAGAGAGTAGCACGAAGATTAGTTAATTTTTCAATTTCTAATCCATTTACAGCAATAGTATTTCTAAGTTCTTTAACAATATTTGAAAATTCATAGATTGCATTTAAAGACGGGATAATGATTTTCTCAGTCTCTAAAAAGCTTGAGATATCAAAATTCTTAATTCCAGTTGTTCCATTTTCATACAAAAACATCACATTACGACTATATAAATATTGCCAATAATATATAAACCCAGAGTATCCTTCTTTTGGTTTAATAGCGCGACAAAAATTTGTACAAACCATGTTATACTCATATCTGTCCATTAGTGATTGTGTCATTAATGCACATCTTCCAGTAGATTGAGTTGGACTGCCACCCGAAATTTCAATGACGATATCATCTGACACAAGTTGCTTATTGGTAAAATTTTTAGGTAATATATAGCGTATAGGCATTTTCCCTTTATTCCCAAGAGAAACCTCTGGGATGTCTGCTCCACGCATACAATAAACTATTTGTTGATAATTACCAATAGGTTTTTCTTTGCCCCAATCACCACCTAGTGTGGAGGTAATTATTTCAGAGAATGTCCCTTCCCGCCAATCGGATGGCTGAATACCCTCAAATTGTTCAAAATCAACGAACCAAGATTTAAAAATAGCCATCGCCATCTGCTCTAAATGATGATTTATCACTTTGCCTACCTTTAAAGTATAATGGGATAAAGAAAGGTAGGTTGCTTATGAAAGATAAATTAATTACTCAAATCACATCAAGCATGGCAAAAAGTCTGACAGTAAAGCAATTAGAGGATTTGAAAAAGGTTTTAACGGCTGCATTAACAAGGGTAGAAGTAGCAGAGGTTAAATCTGCTACGGAACAGGAAACTAATAGTCATTTACTTGAGTTATTTCTTTCAGCGAAACGAATTGAAGGCTGCAGTGAAAAGTCTTTAAAGTACTACAAAATGGTGATTGAAAATATGTTTACAAGCCTGAAAAAGGCTATCAGAGACCTCTCTACCAGCGATTTGCGAACTTATCTTGCGGATTATCAACAGAAAAGACATTCTAGTAAGGTAACGATTGACAATATGCGTCGGATATTCAGCAGTTTTTTCAGCTGGTTAGAAGATGAGGATTATATTCTTAAAAGTCCTGTTCGTCGGATTCATAAGATAAAGACAGATAAAACGATTAAGGAAACTTTTTCTGATGAAGGTCTTGAGCTTTTAAGGGATGCCTGTGATGACATTCGTGATTTGGCTATAATTGATTTGCTTGCTTCAACAGGCATGCGTGTCGGTGAGTTGGTAGGATTAAATCGGGAAGATATTAATTTTTATGAACGGGAATGTGTCGTTTTTGGTAAGGGAAACAGTGAACGTATTGTCTATTTTGATGCCAGAACAAAGATTCATCTGATTAACTATTTAGACAGCCGAACTGATGACAATCCTGCCTTGTTTGTCTCCTTATCTTCTCCACATGATAGACTGCTAATTGGTGGAGTAGAGACAAGATTGAGACAGTTAGGTGAAAAAGCTGATCTGAATAAAGTCCATCCGCATAAATTCAGGCGGACACTAGCCACAAGAGCCATAGATAAAGGTATGCCAATTGAGCAAGTCCAGCACTTGCTAGGTCATGTCAAGATAGATACAACCATGCATTATGCCATGGTTAACCAAGCGAATGTCAAAAATTCGCATCGCAAATATATAGGATGAGGAGAAACAAGAATTGAACGATTGGAAGAGAGTAAGATTGAGTGATGTATGTCAAATAAATAAAAATACCTACTCAGTTTCCGAAAAATGGGAATTTATTAATTATTTAGATACAGGGAATCTAACGAGAAACCAAATTCAGCAATTCCAATATATTAAAACTGAAAAAGATAAGTTGCCAAGTCGTGCTCGAAGAAAGGTAGCATATGACGATATTTTGTATTCAACAGTACGTCCTAATCAATGTCACTATGGAATTATAAAAGATATTGCACCTAATATGCTTGTATCAACTGGTTTTGCAGTTATCTCAGTTGATAAAAGTAAAGCTGATAGTAATTTTATATACTACTATTTGATTCAAAATGAAATTGTCGAAACCTTACATGCTATTGGAGAACAAAGTACATCTGCTTATCCATCTATAAAACCAAGTGATATTGCTAATTTAGAGTTACCCTTACCTTCGTTAGAAATTCAAAAAGAGATTAGCGGGGTTTTACGTTCACTTGATAACAAAATTGAAAACAATAAAAAGATAAATCATCATTTAGAGCAGATGGGACAAGAACTTTTTGAACAAGTCTACTATAATGGTTCTCCTGCTCAATTAGGAGATGTAATCAGTACTCTTGAAAGTGGTTCGCGTCCAAAGGGAGGTGCTGAAGTAGGTGGTATCCCAAGCATTGGTGCAGAAAACATTGAACGTTTTGGTCAATATGACTATACTAAGGAAAAGTTTATAAGCTTAGAATACTTCAAAAAACTCAATCGTGGTGTTGTACATTCAGGTGATGTCTTACTTTATAAAGATGGAGCTTATACTGGAAAGGTGTCAATGGCATTGGATAACTTTCCGCATGCGCAATGTGCCATTAACGAGCATATTTTTATATTAAGGCCAAACAAACTAGCACCAAGCTCATTCTTCCTATATTTTTTACTTTTATATGATGAAAACAGAAAAGCTTTATTTTCACGAGCCTCTAGTAAGGCGGCTCAACCTGGACTAAATCAAACTGAAGTTAAAACTTTATCAATATTACTTCCAACAACAGAAGAAATTGCTAAATTTAATACTACTATAGCGCCAATCATGCACCAGATTGCTAAAAATGCTAACGAAAATAGAAAATTATCAATGCTACGTGATACTCTTCTACCCAAACTTCTATCCGGTGAAATTTCTGTCAATCAAGCCGCTAAATGATGATTTATCAAATTAATATTAAGTAAAAAGAGAAAGGAAAAGTTTTGAAAGTAGGAATATTGGATAAAAATATCCGAAAACAATTTTATGAATTCTGTTCCAAAATAACGGCTATATTAACAGCTGGCTTGATTTTTATAGATATACCAAGAAATTTTAAATTATTAGCAGGTATTATCTATTTTGCTGTATTAGTTGTTTCTTATCTGATTTATTGGCATATTGCTAATAAAATAACTCAAACCACAATAAAAATAGGTCTCACTACAGTTGTTGTAAAATCAGGCGATATTTTTGAGGAAGATGGGTTAAAAGCGATTGCTTTTAATGAATATTTTGATACGGTAGTTGATGATAAAATAATTGCCAAGAAATCTTTAAACGGGCAGTTTATCATTAATCATGTTGATAATGTTGAAAAATTAAACTCTGATATTGAGAATGATGATGATTTAAAAAACAGTATTGTAGAACAGAAAGTAAAGCGGAAGCAAGGAAAAACTACTAAATATAGATTAGGAAGTTCCATTTTGATAGATGATGAATATATTCTAACCGCTTTTAGCCGATTTAATAAAAATAATCAAGCAGAGCTGACTATTCAGGAATATGTCAATTTTCTTTTAACATTTTGGAACGAGATTAATAGATTATATGCTCAAAGATCAGTTACAGTTCCAGTATTTGGCTCGGGAATAACGAGATTTAAAAATGGTTTTGAAGATATTGATATTAATGAATTACTGCGTATAATGATTTGGACGTTCAAAATCAGTAAAATAAAATTTGCATATCCTGCCAAGCTGACTATTATCGTGCATGATGACTTACTTAGTCAAGTAAATTTATATGAATTAAGGGAGAATGAATAATGACTTATCGGAATAAAACTTATGTTGCTTTTGACGGTGATAATGATATGCGTTATTATCAACTCATGAAAGCTTGGAAACAAAATGACAGTACATCATTTAATTTTTATGATGCTCACAATATTAATAGTGCTAGAGATTCTAGCAGTGAAGAATCAATCAAGAGACAGCTCCGTGAAAGAATGGCTAACAGTAAGGTTTTTGTTTTGTTGATTGGTGAACATACTAGATATTTAAGAAAGTTTGTAAAATGGGAAATTGAACTTGCCATTAAGAAAGACTTACCAATTATCTGTGTCAATCTAAATAAAAGCAAACAAAGGGATGATTATTGTCCATCAAGTTTAGATGATCAACTGGCTATATTTATCCCCTTTGGAAATAAAATTATGCAGTATGCTCTTGAAAACTGGCCTCGTTCGCATGAGCAATATCGAAAAGAGTGGAAAACTGGAGCTTATTATTATAATGATACAGTTTATCGACGATTAGGCATTTAAATTTAGAATTTATCTGGGAGACAGATCTTATGGGATTTACTGAAAACAACTACGAAAATGCGGTTATGGAGCTTTTTCGTGATGGTTTAGGGTATTCATCTATTTATGGACCGGATATAGAGCGAGATTACAGAGAACCTTTATACTTGGATGAGCTTTATTCTGCTTTGGAAAGAATTAATGCAGGTTTACCTGATGTTGCTATTAGAAAAGCGATTGAGAAACTGCAGCGCTTTGAATTGGGCTCCATGATTCAGAAGAATAAAGTTTTTACGGATTATCTGCAAAATGGTATTGAGGTGTCCTATTTTTATCAGGGGAAACAGCAGTCCGGTATTGTTTATCTGGCTGATTTTGAGAATATTAATAACAATATTTTTACCGTTATTAATCAGTGGACAATTGTAGAAAAGAGCAATAAGCGTCCAGATGTTATCGTATTTTTGAATGGCTTGCCTATAGTTGTTTTTGAGTTAAAAAGTCCGTCTCGTGAAGAAACAGATGCATCAGATGCTTATCGTCAGTTAAAAACTTATCAAAAAGAAATTCCAAGCTTATTTACCTATAATGCCTTTTGTGTCATGACCGATTTGGCAACGTCAAAAGCAGGGACGATTACTGCTGGTGAAGATCGTTTTATGGAGTGGAAGACGACAGATGGTCGTTTTGAAGATACGCAATATGCTAATTTTACGACCTTTATTGAAGGAATTTTTGATAAGAAAAGGTTCCTAGATATTTTGAAAAACTTTATCTGTTTTTCTGAAGATGCTAAGATCTTGGCGGCCTATCATCAGTATTTTGCAGTTAATAAAGCTGCTGTCTCTACTTTGAATGCCACTAAAAGTGATGGTCGCGGTGGTGTCTTTTGGCATACGCAGGGAAGTGGTAAATCATTATCAATGGTTTTCTATGCTCATTTATTACAGAAAGTTCTAGACTCACCAACTATTGTTGTTCTGACAGATAGGAATGACTTAGACGATCAACTCTATAGTCAATTTTCAAAATGTAAAGATTTTCTCAGACAAACACCTGTCCAAGCAGAGAGTCGTCTTCACTTGAAAGAGTTGCTAGCTGGTCGTCAGGCTAATGGCATTATCTTCACTACTATGCAGAAATTTGAGGAGTCTGCTGAGGCATTGTCTGAGAGAAGAAATATTGTTGTTATGGCAGATGAGGCTCATCGCGGTCAATATGGTTTAGAGGAAAAAGTTGATGTTAAAAGTGGCCGTTTAGTTGTCGGAACAGCTAGAGTTATTAGAGACAGCCTGCCCAATGCGACTTATATTGGTTTTACAGGGACACCTATTTCTACTAAGGATAAATCAACGACTGAAGTTTTTGGTAATTATATTGATGTTTACGATATGACACAAGCTGTTGAAGATGGTGCCACACGCCCTGTCTACTATGAAAGTCGTGTTATGCACTTGAAATTGGATGAGAATGTTTTGCGCTTGATTGATGCTGAGTATGATTTAATGGCAGAAAGTGCGGAATCTCATGCGATTGATAAGAGTAAGAAAGAATTGGGACGTCTGGATAGTATCTTAGGAGCAGACCAGACCATCAGTTCATTGTGTGATGATATTATCAAGCATTATGAGGAAAACCGTGCACAAGAATTGACTGGTAAGGCAATGATTGTTGCTTATTCGCGTCCTATTGCCATGAAAATTTACCATCAATTGCTTGAAAAGCGTCCTAATTGGACAGAAAAGATTGGTGTTGTCATGACTTCCAGCAATAATGATCCAGAAGAATGGCATGATATTGTTGGCAATAAGCGTCATAGGGAAGAAATGGCCAAGAAATTTAAGGATAATGACAGCCCATTTAAGATTGCAATTGTTGTTGATATGTGGCTGACTGGCTTTGATGTCCCAAGTTTGGCAACTATGTATGTTTACAAGCCTATGCAAGGACATAATTTAATGCAGGCCATTGCACGCGTTAATCGTGTTTATCAAAATAAAGAAGGTGGTCTTGTTGTTGATTATATTGGTATTGCTGGAGCCTTAAAACAGGCTATGAACGATTACACAAATCGAGATAAAGGCAATTTTGGAGATACCGATATTGCTAAAACAGCCTTGCCAAAATTCATTGAAAAATTAGAAATTTGCCGTGATTTGTTTTATGGTTTTGATTATTCAGCATTCATGAATTCTGAATCGAGTGATTTAGCAAGAGCCAAAACAATTAGCGGTGGGGTGAATTTCTTATCTAGTGTTGACAAAGAAAAGAAAAAAGAACTTTTTATCAAAGAATCCTTACTTTTGCGTCAAGCTTTATCACTTTGCCGTTCTTTACTTTCACCTGATCAACGTTTTGAAGCTGCTTACTTTGAAGCTGTCAGAACCTTGTTGACGCGGATTACTGGAGATGGTAAAAAGCTCTCTCTTAGAGACATTAATGATCGTATTAATGAACTGCTGAAAGCTTCTATCAAGAGCGAAGGTGTCATTAATCTCTTTTCAGATATTGATACAGGATTTTCTTTATTTGATCCAAAATTCTTAGATGAAATTTCTAAGATGAAAGAGAAAAATTTAGCTGTTGAACTCTTGAAAAAATTGTTAAATGAACAAATTGCCCTCTATCAAAGGACAAACTTGGTAAAATCTGAAAAATTCTCAGAAATTCTATCACGCTCAATGCGGGCTTATCTTAATGGCATGCTTTCAAATGAAGAAGTCATTGCTGAATTAATGAAAATGGCTAAAGAGATGACGACGGCTCACGAAGAAGGAAATGCTTTAGGCTTATCAGATGAAGAATTAGCTTTCTATGATGCCTTAACACAACCGCAGGCTGTTAAAGATGTTTACGAAAATGACGAACTCGTAGCCATGACGCATGAATTGACTGATATGCTGAGAAAAAGCAGAACGATTGACTGGCAAAAGAAACAATCGGCACGAGCCCGTATGCGTATGCTTGTCAAACGTCTTTTGAAAAAATACAAATATCCGCCAGAAGGTGTAGAGGATGCTATTGTGACTGTTATTAAGCAGTGTGAAATGTGGACGGATAATCCTGATAATAATTATGACGCCTATTCCCGGTCTGAGGCATTAATGGTTGCTGAAGAAGACAATAGTTGAGTTAATTCTAGCAATTTTAAAAATATAGTTTTTTACATAAAGAGGTATCTATTAAGTCATATTAGTAGATATCTTTTTAATTTGATAAATATATACTAAAACGAAGCTGGTACAAAAGTGCTCAGCTTCGTTTTAGTATATAGTCATAATGATAAGATGTAGTGGTTGAATGGACTCTAATAGGTTGATAAATCAACTTTTACAGTCCTACTCAACTGTTTCAGGTCAGCAACTAAAAATCAGGGATTGCTGATAAACCAAGTTTCTGCGAAACTACTCATTTCCCCACCCGTTGTGTTACAAACATAGCGTCGCCAAAGCTAAAGAAGCGGTAGTGTTCTTGGACGGCATGTTGGTAGGCTTCTAGGACAAATTCGCGTCCTGCAAAGGCGGCTACCAGCATGACTAGGGTTGATTTTGGGAGATGGAAGTTAGTAGAGAAGGCATCAACGATTTTAAAGTCATAGCCTGGTTTGATAAAGATTTTAGTCCAGTCAGAGTCGGCTTGCAGTTTGCCATCAAACTTTTGACCAATGGTTTCTAGGGTACGGATAGAAGTTGTTCCGACAGCAATGATACGTCCGCCGTTTTCTTTGACTTGATTGAGGGTTGCAGCAGCTTCTTTGGAGAGACTGTAAAATTCGGAGTGCATGTCGTGATCGGCGATATTGTCCACTGAGACGGGACGAAAGGTTCCCAGTCCTACGTGAAGGGTCAGATAGACGAGTTTGACACCTTTGGCTTGGATTTTTTGCAGCAGCTCTTTTGTAAAATGCAGTCCCGCTGTCGGGGCAGCAGCAGAGCCATTTTCCTTAGCATAAACGGTCTGATAACGGTCGCGGTCTTCTAGTTTTTCGTGGATATAAGGTGGCAGCGGCATTTCTCCCAAGCTTTCGAGAACTTCTAGGAAAATACCGTCGTAGTTAAATTCTACAATGCGTCCGCCGTGTTCTAATTCCTGAATGATAGTAGCTGTGAGGCGGCCGTCGCCAAAAGAAATTTTAGCTCCGACCTTAAGGCGTTTAGCAGGCTTCGCCAGAACCTCCCACTGGTCGCCTGTGGTGTTTTTGAGCAGTAATAGCTCGACATGACCATGTGTTTCAGGTTTTTCTCCATAAAGACGGGCAGGAAGAACACGCGTGTTATTCATAACCAGAGCATCACCGGGATTAAGCTGGTCAATGATATGATCAAAATGCGTGTCAGTCATTTTTTTAGTGACGGGGTCAATGACCAGAAGTTTTGATGCATCGCGCTTCTTTAGAGGGGT
This sequence comes from Streptococcus dentiloxodontae, assembly GCF_053206925.1. NCBI lineage: Bacteria > Bacillati > Bacillota > Bacilli > Lactobacillales > Streptococcaceae > Streptococcus > Streptococcus dentiloxodontae. The sequence continues at coordinate 9,362 of NZ_JBRUHR010000017.1, forward strand.
CTGTGCGATGAGTTCTTCAGGCAAATCAAAATCAAAATCGTTTGTATTCACGGTAATTATCCTCTCCAAATTTTTCCAATAGTTAAGCCTTTCTATTATAGCATGATTGCTGCTGTCAGTCATGTTTGCTTTATTTCTTACTGTAAATGAAAAAGATACGGCTGTTTTTCGTATCTTTTGGTCTTTATATCACATGTCCTTAGGCTGGACTATTGCTATTGCTTGGGTTATCTCCGTTTTGAAATTCGCTGTCAGCGATACTGTTGCTGACAAGAGTATCATTGGCAGCGTCGTTGACCACAACTTTGGCATTAGAAGCAGGGCCGTCAAGACCGATAGAGTTGGCATTGATTCGGTTATGGTCGCCTTTGTTGATAAGAATGCCGCTATAATTTTCAGGGGCACCATTAGCGATAATCGAATTGCCATCAATACGGTTGGAGCTGCCTTCAATATGGAGAATTCCCCACTTGCTGTCACGGCCAGAGGGGTTGTCTGTCCAGTTTTCTACTGAGATAACATTGCTTGAGATAACATTGCTTGAGATGACATTGCCATTTCCATAAGTGCCTTGAGCATTTGGCAGCATTTCGATGATGCCGTTGTAATAAGAAGAAATGGTGTTGCCTGAGACGACGCCATGAGTAGGGTTGTAAAGTCGCATAGCAGAAGCGCCATCAGGATAGATGTTATTGCCTGTGATGTTGAAGCGATCTGCGTTTTCCAAATCAAGGGTAACCCCGCTAGGTTGTGCTCCTAGTGAGTTATCTTTGATTTCTGCCTGCTGACTGGCTCCTCTGAGTTTGATGGCTGTCATGGTTTCAGCAATCCAATTATCCTTGATAGATGGGGCATCCGCTCCTTGAAGTTCAATCCCTGTACCGACATTATTGATGACCATGTTGGAAATTTTGATGCCATCATTATCGGTTTCTGCTTTGATGCCAAATCCATTGTTATCGGTTCCCTTTATCTGAAAACCAGAAAAGCTGATGCCTGATAGACGGTCTGATGCAGCTGATTTGATTTGAATAGCAGTAAGGCTTGAACTTGTTAAAAGCTGTGCTCCGCCGCCTCCTGCTTGGGAGTTGTCTGTTTCAGCATCAATGCCTGAACGAAGGCCTGAATTATCACTGACGATGGAAACATAAGAGCGGTCAATGATAATGGAAGAACTCAGGTAAAAAGTTCCTGTCGGAATATAAATGGTTCCGCCATTTTTTCCCATGGATTGGATAATTTGGTTGAAGATTGGGGCATTGTCAAATTGAGGATCATCAGCTTTAGCGCCATAATCTAAGATATTGTAGTAAGCTGAGGTCTCGTCAGCAGAAACCTGATTGACTCCCAATGCTGATGGCAGTGATGTCGCTGTTCCAGCCAGCCCTGCGATTGCTAAAATCCCTATGATTGCTAACTTTAACATACTATCTTTTTTCATTTTTACATCCTTTTCTAATGGCCTAGCTTGTAATAGTCATAATTGTATGCCCTTAATTCTACAGCAAGATTATTTCTTTTACATGATGAGAAGCTATCAATTTTGTACGTTTTTTTGACGACGTTTATTTTTTTATTTAGAATAGTTCTAAATAATTGACTTGGATAATGTAATCCTTTATACTAGGACTATCACAAAAAAACTTGGAGAAACTTATGGACAATCAGAAATTTGCAAAACGTCTCAACATCCTGCGAGCAGGTGTTTTGGGAGCTAATGATGGAATTATTTCAGTAGCTGGTGTGGTGATTGGGATGGCAAGCGCCACGACGAATCTTTGGATTATTTTTTTATCTGGCTTATCTGCTATCCTTGCAGGAGCTTTCTCCATGGCAGGTGGGGAATATGTCTCTGTCAGCACACAAAAAGATACAGAAGAAGCGGCTGTGGCACGTGAAGAAAAGTTGTTGAAAAGCAATCCTGAGGCTGCTAAAAAATCGCTCTATGACACCTATATTGCTAATGGTGAATGTGACACTTCAGCTGATATTTTAGTGAAAAAAGCTTTTTCTAAAAATCCAATCAAGGTTTTGGTTGATGAAAAATATGGCATTGAATTTGGAGAATTCACCAATCCGTGGCATGCAGCTGTTTCAAGCTTTATTGCTTTCTTTATTGGCTCTCTTTGTCCGACTTTGGCTATTTTACTTTTCCCAGCTGCCATTCGCATCATTGCTACCGTTAGTGTTGTAGCAGTTGCTCTGCTAATTACCGGTTATGTCAGTGCCCGTCTCGGAGGAGCGCCGACAGGACCAGCTATGCGTCGTAATGTCTGTATTGGTCTTTTAACGATGCTCGTCACCTATGCTATTGGCCACTTTTTCTCTTTGTAACATGGTAGAGCTAAGACACAGGTCTTGGCTTTTTTTAGATGGCAGAAAAAGCAGAGTTTATGATGAAATGCTTTACGAAAAATACATTTTATTGACAAAAATTGGTATAGACCATATAATGGGTTATATAATAATATCAATCAAGAAAGGGGCTAAGCTTATGAAAATTATAACCGTTTCAGATCAGATTGAAGGCGGCAGAGAAGCCTTTGCTCTTTTAAAGAAAAAGCTGTCGCAGGGAGCTAAAACTTTGGGATTGGCGACAGGCAGCAGTCCTCTTACCTTTTATCAGCAAGTTGTTCAGAGTGATTTAGAGTTTACAGAGCTGACTAGTATAAATCTGGACGAATACCTCGGCTTAGTTCCTGAGCATCCGCAGTCTTATCATACTTTTATGCAGGAGCATCTCTTTCAATACAAGCCATTCAAAGAAAGTTTCCTACCAAACGGATTGGCACAGGATTTGGAAGCGGAAGCACAGCGCTATGAAACAATTATCGCAGCCTACCCAATTGATTTTCAGATTTTAGGTATCGGCCGTAATGGTCATATCGGTTTCAATGAACCTGGCACTGCCTTTGACAGTCAAACGCATGTGGTCAATTTGACGAAAGATACCATTAGAGCCAACAGCCGCTTTTTTGACAGGATTGAGGATGTGCCGACTCAGGCTATTTCTATGGGTATTGGCTCTATTATGAAGGCTAAAACAATCGTTCTTGTGGCTTACGGCGCAGAAAAAGCAGAAGCTATTGCCAAAACGGTTAAGGGTTCTGTAACAGCAGCCGTCCCAGCTAGCATTCTGCAGACACATGCAGATGTGGTTCTTATCATTGATAAGGCAGCTGCCAGCAAACTATAAAAAACTGTGTTAATAAGTGTTTTTTTGAGCTAATACTTGAGTTAATCATTGGATTATACTGTCAATTCAGGTTTTAAGTAAATGTAAAAAAGGAGCTTGAAGGCTCCTTTTTATTCTGTCCAATCTAAGTTTGGCCCAACGGGTACAATACCTGTTGGGTTAATGGTTTTGTGGCTGCCATAGTAATGTTGTTTGATATGATTAAAATTGACCGTTGAGTAATTGGGAAACTGTAAGAGAGATAGAAGAGGTTAGGCTACCATTTATGATTGTGTGACAATCATGGGAGCTTGTTATACTCTCTTCCTTTTTGCTTTTATAGTGTGTATAAAAAGAAAATTTTACTCATAAAAAAGGTATACTAATATTGTGAGCATTTGGAAATTAGGATAATCTTGAAGGTTGGTAGAAAAATGAAAAAATATATAAAAGACATCGTCTATGATTATATCTGTTCTCGTTCAGAAGAATTAGCTAATGGTGTTATTACATCAGATTTAGCCTATAAACTCAATATGCAAAGAAGCAATGTGTCTGCTATTTTGAATCAGTTAGTCAGAGAAAATAAGCTGATTAAATCTTCTGGCAGACCAGTAATATATTTTTTAAATACAATCCCTCCTAAGGATGAGTCTTCTTTTAAATATTTAGTGGGTAATGATTCTTTTTTGAAAAAAGAAGTAGATCTAGCTAAAGCAGGCCTAAACTACCCAGATTTTGGCTTAGCAAGTCTTATTATTGGTGAAAAAGGAACTGGAAAGAGTTACTTTGCAAAACTGATGTATCAATTTGCCTTGAGCGAGAAAATACTTCCCAAAGGAACTAAATATATTGAAGTGAATTGTATTCATCATTTATTAAAAACTAAGAATTCAGATGATGACATGTTAGTTAAAATATTAAATCACTCAAAGGGGCAATTTATTTTCATTAACCATATAAATGTTTTAGATGAAAACATTAGGAGCCAGATTCTTGAAAAAATTGAACAACAAAACAAGGATTTCTTTTTGGTTTGTTCAATAGATGAAACAGTTGATATAGATTTTCAAAATTATTTTTCCTCTAAATTTCCAGTGTGTCTAAAGTTACCAAAGCTAGTGGAATTAAATTTGAATGATCGCTTAGAACTTATCATGCACTTTTTTAAAAATGAAGTTAATCGTTTAGGAAAAAATGTTTTTTTAAATGAAGAAATTATCAGAAACTTGTTGCTTTATCCTTGTCAAGAAAACATTAAGGAATTAAAAAAGGATATTCGTTTGGCTTGCGCAAAAGCATATTTGAGGGAAATGGGACATAGGACAGGTATGGTTACCATATATATGCAAGATTTCTCAATTAATGTCCATAAAGGTTTTATGTTTTATTCTAGTAAACGTATGGAATTAGAAAAGTTAATATCAGAGAAATTTTCTTATGTGATAACCCCTGAAGGGATAAAAAAAGAAAAAGTAATTAATCAACGAGCACAATCTGTTTATAATAAAATAGATGAGCGCGTAGCTCTTTTAAGAGAAGAGGGAATCTCTAATCATGATATCCAAACGATTATCAGTAAAGAGATTGATGACAATTTAAAATTAATTCATTTGAAAGAGAACAATTCAGAGCAAGCTGATAGAGAAGCTATTGTAAAAATTACAGGCAAAAAATTGATGAGATTTGTTGAGGTATTTTTAAAAGCATGTTCTCATGAATTGAAGCAAGACTTTTCTGAACAATTGTTAGGTGGACTAACTCTTTACTTATATTCAGCTATAAATAATGTCCACTATAGAGAAACGTTTTCTCAAGAAGAAAAAAAAGAAATATTAGCCTCTCATCCTCGAACGTTTAATTTGTCACGAGAACTTATAAAGGATTTAAATAACATCTATTCAACTAATTTGGGTGATAATGAGATAAGTTATATTGTGTTATTTCTTTTGAATGACGGAGAAAGTAATCGTCAACCCCAAAGTCAAAGTATACAGCTATTAGTAACAATGCATGGAAGAGTATCAGAATCAATTGTAGCTGTTACAAAAGACTTAATTAATAATCCTAATCTCCATTATTATAATTTATTGCTTCAAAAAGATTTAAAAACAGTTTATGAAGAACTGAAGTATAAAATTATTGAAATTGATAATGGAAGAGGTATTGTTGTTTTATACGATATGGGATCAATAAAAGCCATATTAGAGACGATAAGTAAAGAAACCGGTATTTATATCAAAGCAATCGCAATACCGATGACGTTAATTGTTTTAGAATGTGTCCGAAATCTGGAAAATGCGAGTTCAATAGATGATTTTTATAGGGAAACATTGGAACTTATTGGAAAAAGTTTTCAATTAGGCAACAACTCTCAAAAAAGACTAGCCTCAAAAAAAGTTATTATAACATTATGTATGAGTGGTCAAGGCGCAGCACTTTCGATGAAAAATTATATAGAAAAGCATTGTGATAATGCTAGAGAAATAGAGATTATTCCTCTAGCAATGGAAAATAAGTCTAAGCTAAAATATAAAATAAATTTAATACAAGAGGAAGCAGATGTCATTTGTCTTGTGGGAACAATAAATCCAAAAATAAGCGGTTTAAAATTTATCTCAGCTAATCAATTGTATGGAGCTCCGTTGGAACAATTAACAAAAGTGCTTATGGGAAATTATGAAGTTGAGACTATTGAAATGGATTATTCTGAGATTTATAAGTACTTGAAAGAGCAACAGCCATCATTGAATATTTCGAGACTTAAGAGGGTATTGCCACGTTGTGTTAAAGAGATAAAAAAATATTCTGGAAATTTTTCCAGCTCAAAAGAAGTTGGTTTTTTTATCCATCTTGCTTGTTTAATTAGCCACCTTCAAAAAGGAAAGCGTTATCCTCAGTTGCCAAATGTTGACAGAATCATTGCTACCAACAAAAAAATTTATTATAAGTTAAAGGAAGTTTGTTTTGACTTGGAAATTGAATTTGGTATTCAGATTCCTGAAGGAGATTATGCCAATATGATTCGAATGATAAAAGAAATCTAAAAAAATTAGTGTATATTTTTTTTAAAACTGTTTATATTTTTTGAAAAAAATATGTTGAAAAGATACTGTAGAAAACTAAAATCACTTTTTTTAATTAAAAAAAGGTAGATTTATCAAAAGGAAAAGAAGACACTGTATAAAATTTAATGCTAGTGTCTTTTTTTTTATGATTTTTTCCGATTTAAAATAGTTTTGCTCTTTTTACAAGACAGGATATACTAACATTGAAGATTATTAAAGGAGGAAACTAAAAATGATTACGATTATGTTAGCTTGTAATGCAGGAATGTCAACGAGTATGTTAGTGAATAAAATGATAAATGCAGCAAAAACAAAATTTCCTGATAAAGAAATCATGATTTTTGCAGTGCCAACGGCCTCTGTAGATAAAGAAGTAGATGATAAACAAATTGATGTTATACTACTTGGTCCTCAAGTTAAATTTTTATTAAATGAATTTAGAGAAAAGTATGAAGCAAAAGGAATTAAAGTGGATGTTATTAACATGCAAGATTATGGGTTAATGAAAGGAGATAATGTGTTATCTTCTGCCTTAGAGTTGCTGGGGACGTCATTTTGAGGTGTGTGATATGACTGAAAAAGAATTAGAATCTATTATGGGATTGATTATTTTCGGTGGAGATGCAAAAGGGAAAGCTATAGAAGCGATTAAGTTTGCAAAACAATATGATTTTAAAAATGCAACAATGAAAATAGAGGAAGCCAATGCTGCTCTTATTTTAGCTCACAATTCTCAAACCAAGCAGCTGGCTGCTGAAGCTTCAGGGAAGCCTATAGAAATGAGTTTGCTAATGGTTCATGGTCAAGATCATTTAATGAACGCAATTACTTTTATTGATCTGGCAAAAGAAGTCATAGATGTTTATAAAGAAATTCATAGAGTAGGGAGGATAACTAACAATGCTGAGTAAAGAATTTTTATGGGGCAATTCAGTTTCAAGTATGCAAACTGAGGGTGGATGGAATGAAGGTGGGAAAGGCTTGTCTGTTTATGACATTCGCAATGCTACAGAAGAGCATTCGGATTGGCATTTTGCGAATGATAATTACCATCATTTTGAAGAGGATTTTGACTTTATTAAAGATTTGGGGATGAATTGTTATCGTTTTCAGATTTCTTGGAGTAGAATAGTGCCTGATGGTGATGGAGAGTTTAACGAAGAAGGCTTCAAATATTATCATAAAATAATTGATGCACTTATCTCTCGTGGTATTAAACCGATGATATGTCTGTACCATTTTGATATGCCGTTATCATTGGCAGAACGTTACAACGGCTTTGTTGCTAAAGAAGTCAAAGAGGCCTTTATAAGGTATGGTAAGAAAGTAGTTGATGAGTTCTCTAGTAAAGTGAATTACTGGATAACCTTTAATGAACAGAATCTTTACCATACGAGAGAAGCGTTTAAAATTTCAGGTTATTTAAATGATGGTCCTAAAACTGATGAAGAATTATATAAGATTTCCCATAATGTTATGGTTAGTCATGCTGAAATAGTCAATTACATTCATGATAATTATAAGAATTGTTTTATTGGAGGAATGCTAGCTTACTCTGAAGTTTATCCCGAGACATGTCATCCGAGAGATATCTTAGTTGCACGAAAAGTTGATGAATTTCTTAATTTTACACTTTTAGATGCTTTTGTTGGAAAAGGCTACTCTGATGAGGTGATGAGATATGTTGAATCCCATAATATCGATATGGCTGCAACAAAAGAAGAGATAAAAAGCATAAAAAGGCAAAAAAGTGATTTTATTTCTTTTAGCTATTATGCTTCTTCAGTAGTGTCTGCCGAAAATATTGACTTGAATAAAGATTTGCCCAATCATTATGCTTCAATTGGTCACAAAAAAAATCCCTATATCAGTGCCACGGAGTGGGGGTGGCAAATTGATCCTTTGGGATTTAGAGATGTTTTAAATAAATTATATCAAAGATATCGTATTCCAATTTTTATTTTAGAAAACGGGATTGGTGTTAGAGAAAAATGGGATGGTCAAAATCCTATTCAAGATGATTATAGAATTGAATACCATAAAAATCATTTATTAGCAATGTATGATGCAATAAATATTGATGGTGTTAAGGTTATTGGCTATTTAGGCTGGGGCTTGATTGATATTTTAAGCTCCCAAGGTGACATGGAAAAACGTTATGGTTTGGTTTACGTTAATCGTGGGAATCATGATTTACGTGATATGAGGAGAGTGCCTAAAAAAAGTTATGATTGGTTTAAAAATGTCATTAAATCAAACGGTGAATCAATAAGGAGGTAAAGTATGTCTTCAAAAGTAAGTTTTTTGGATAAATTTACAGACTTTTCTGCTAAAGTTGGCAATCAAGTTCATCTTAGAAGTTTGCGTGATGCCTTTTCAACCATTATGCCAATGTTTATTTTGGCTGGTTTAGCAGTTCTAGTAAATAACGTTGTTTTTCCTTGGTTTTTCTCGGGTGGAACATTAACAAAGTTTCAAGTTATTGGCAATGTTATTACTAATGGAACCTTAAACATATCAAGTATTTTGATTGCTGCCATGATTGCGTACTGCTTATCAAAAAACAAAGGCTATAGCAATCCTATATCAACAGTTCCTGTAGCTCTTGCTTCTCTTATTATCATGATGGCTATCTATATTACTGTGACACCTGTTGATGCGGAGCAGTCTGTTACAGTATCTGGAGTACTCACTTATACAAATTTAGGAACTCAAGGAATGTTTGCAGGTATTATCGTGGGTCTCTTGGCAACTGAACTGTATATGTTTCTGTCTAAACAAAAATTTTTGCAGATTCATTTAGGGGATAATATCCCACCCGCAGTTGGTAATAGTTTTAGCGTGATGCTACCAACAATGATTACACTCTCTTTATTTGCCTTGGTATCGGCAACTTTGATTAGTTTATTTGATACAGATCTGATTACCATTATTTCAACGATTATTCAAGAGCCTCTTCGCAAGGTTAACACGTCTTTATTTGGATTTATACTAATCTATTCAACAGGTAATTTCTTATTTACATTGGGTATTCATCAAACTGTTATTAATGGTTCGCTACTTGATCCGCTTTTGCTGATTAATATGAATGATAATATGGCAGCAGTAAATGCTGGTGAGGTTCCTAAACACATCATTAACAGTGATTTTGTGACGTGTTACTCTCAAATGGGAGGAACGGGAGGAACAATTGCTTTAATTATTGCGGTCTTGCTTTTTATTAAATTTAAACCTTATCGAGAGATTGCAAAATTAAGTACGGCTCCAGGGATTTTTGAAATTAATGAGCCAATCATTTTTGGACTTCCAATTGTATTTAATATTCCCATGATGATTCCATTTGTACTATCGCCAGTAATTGGCGCTCTTATCGGTTATTTTGCAACTTTCATTGGATTTGTTGAACCACTATCTGTTTATATCCCATGGACAACCCCTCCACTTATTAGTGGTTATCTTGCTAGCGCTGGAGATTTTAAAGTTGTGTTGGTACAGATAGTTATTATTGCTGTGACGACAATGTTTTATATCCCATTTTTGAAAATTTCTGAAAAGGTTACTTTAAAGCAAGTCTAGTAAACTTAGTTAATTATTTGGAAAACATAATTCTAAACAGAGTATCACATTATTCTATCCAATCCAAATCTGGCCCAACGGGTACAATACCTGTTGGGTTGATGGTTTTGTGGCTGCCATAGTAATGTTGTTTGATATGATCAAAATTGACCGTTGCAGCGATGCCTGGCAGGTTGTAAATGCGTTTGGTATAGTTCCAGAGGTTGGGATAATCAACCAGGCGGCGGATGTTGCACTTGAAATGGCCATGATAAACCGAGTCAAAGCGCACCAAGGTGGTAAAGAGGCGAATGTCCGCTTCGGTGAAGCGATTGCCGACCAGCCAATTCTGAGAATTCAGCAGGGCTTCTAGTTTGTCCAGTGCTGCAAAGAGGTTTTTGACTTCCTTCTCATAAACGGTTTGAGAAGTAGCAAAGCCAGCCTTATAGACGCCGTTATTGATATTGGGATAGATAAAGTCGTTCATGGCATCAATGTCAGCCTGCCAATCAGCTGGGTAGTAGTCAGCGGTATTTCCTGTAATGTCATTGAAGGCGGTGTTGAGCATGCGCATGATTTCAGCAGATTCGTTGTTAACGATGGTCTTGGTTTTCTTGTCCCAGAGGACAGGAACGGTCACACGTCCCGAATAATCTGGCTGCGCAGCCAGATAAACTTGATAGAGAAAATCACTGTGCAGTTCGGTATCTGCAATGACGCCATCTGCTGGCTCAAAAGTCCAGCCATTTTCCAACATGAGAGGATGCACGATAGAGATGCTGATGTGCTCTTCCAAGCCTTTGAGTGCACGCATGATGAGAGTACGAGAAGCCCAAGGGCAGGCCAGCGAAATGTAGAGGTGATAGCGTCCGGATTCAGCTTTAAAGCCGCCGTTACCGGTCGGACCTGCAGCCCCATCTGTTGTTATCCAGTTGCGAAATTGTGTGGTCGTGCGGATAAATTTTCCGCCGGTCGATGCGGTATCGTACCATTGATCAACCCATTTACCATTTTGTAAGAGTCCCATTTATATTCTCCTGATTTATTTTTGATGATACTAAGTAGTGGTAGTTTACCTTTTATCTCTAAAATATGCAAAAATTTGGTTTGACATGATACAATACAATTATGCGTTTAGATAAATTACTCGGTCAGGCAGGTTTTGGCTCGCGAGGTCAGGTCAAAAAGCTCATTCGCAGCCGGCAGGTGCGCGTGGACAATGAAGTGGCTGCAGCAGACAGTCTCAATGTTGACCCCAATCTGCAATTGATCACGGTATCCGGCAAAGAAATCAGTTATTCACCGGATGTTTATTATATTCTTAATAAACCTGCAGGTGTTGTATCGGCGGTATCAGATAAGAACCATAGAACGGCGATTGACTTGATTGCGGAGGCAGACCGTGCAGAGGGTCTTTACCCTGTCGGGCGGCTGGATCGCGACACCGAAGGGTTGGTTCTTATCACCAATAACGGCCCCTTGGGTTTTCGTCTGCTTCATCCCAAGCACCATGTGGACAAGACTTACTATGTAGAAGTTAACGACGAGCTGGGTTTTGATGCGCCTGCTTTCTTTGAAAATGGCATAGCTTTTTTAGATGGCAGCGTTTGTAAACCAGCCAAGTTAGAGATTATTAGTTCTAGTTCAGAAGTCAGCCGTGCCTACATTACCATTTCTGAAGGTAAATTTCATCAGGTTAAGAAAATGTTTCTGGCCTATGGGGTTAAAGTCACCTACCTCAAACGGATTTCCTTTGGGCCATTTAAATTGGGGGATTTGCCTGTTGGAACGTATCGGGAGCTGACGGAGCAGGAAAAAGAAGCATTAAAAAGGTATTTGGGATGACAAAGAAAAAATTTCCCTATTGGAATCATAACACAGCTTATTTTTCTTGGATTGGTCAACAGCTAGCGAATGGAGAGCAAAAGATTTTGGATGTCGGCTGTGGTGATGGTCGTTTAGCTATGTACTTATCGGCTAAAGAGCGTACGATTATTGGGATTGATCCAGATGAAGCATGTATTCAGAGGGCATGTAGTCAAAATAAGTATGAGAACAATCTATGCTTTCAAACGACTACCTTTGAAGATTTTCAAGCTGAATCAGAATCTTTCGACGCTATTATTTTTGTTGCTTCTTTGCATCATATGGATATGACAAGGGCTGTCCAAAAAGTAGTTTCGCTTTTAAAACCTGAAGGACATCTGATTATTGTCGGTCTGGCTAAACCTTCTGCGATTACAGATTGGCTGATAGAAGCAGTCAGAATTATTCCTGTCAAAATTAGCAATTTTCTTCACCACACCACAACTACTGAAGCATTAGAGGTTCCTGTGTCCTATAACTTTCCTCGCATGAATGCTGTTCGTCAGCTGTTAAAGACTGAGTTACAAGGAGCAACTTTAAGGCGGGGACTGTACTATCGCTATTTGCTGAGTTGGCAGAAATCAAGTATGAAACAAGATTAAAGGAGATTATATGACTACCACTATTCGTCAAATGATAGCAGAAGACTACCCGCTTTTAGATGAATTCCTCTATCAAGCCATTTTCTTACCAAAAGGAGTGCCAGCACCTGATAGAAGTATTATCCAACTGCCAGAGCTGCAGCTCTATGTCAAAGATTTTGGACAATTCTCAGGTGATGAAGGCATGGTGGCAGAAAGAGATGGGAAAATCGTTAGTGCTGCTTGGTGTCGTATCATGGATGATTATGGTCATATTGATAATGAGATACCTTCTTTAGCCATGTCTCTGCTGCCTGCTTATCGCGGGCAGAGGATTGGTACTGAATTGCTCAAGGCTTTCTTAAAATATCTCAGTAGAAAAGGCTATCACAAGGTTTCCCTATCTGTCCAAAAGGGAAATTATGCCTGTAATATGTATCAAAAGGCTGGTTTTAAAACGGTTGTTGAAAATGCAGAAGATGTTATCATGGTCTGCAATTTGTAAAAAAATTTCAAATTATTTATAATCAATACAAGATTAAATTAGGAGGTCATGATAATGAAAAACGGGAGACCCCAGACAATACTTGGTAGTATTTTTGGGATAATAGGTGTTGTCATGCTCGTTCCATCGTTTTTTTATTGGGTGCTGTGCTAACGCATGCGAATGGCAGTAATATTGCTGGGATTATATTGATTCCTCTTGGGATCATAGCACTTATCTTTTGTGGATTGGGGCTTGGCTTTCTCCTTAGCGGGAAAAAATCGAAGCAAAGACATTTGCAGTTGCAGCAAGAAGGCCAGTCTATTGAAGGAACCGTTACGGGTTATAAAAAAACACATCAAACCGTTCAAAACAGTGTGGGTCTTAAGTATTATCACAGATTGATTATTGAAGGAGGTGATGGAAATACCTACTATTCGCCATTGGAACAACTGTTAATCTTGGAACGTCTTTATCCCATTGGTAGTAAAATCAATGTCAGAACGCTTCCAGATAATCCAGCTATCTACGAAGTCGAAGCAGAGTTCTACTCTTAGTCAAGGAGATATGCAGTTTGAACGGTATATCAGGAGGAATCATATGACCGTAGCAGAAAAAATGTATGAAAATTGGCATCATTTTGCCAAAGAACGTGATACGGACGGGCTCATCAGCCTCTATGCAGAGGATGCCGAGTTCGAGTCTCCATTGGTTCCTATTATCATGAACCAAGAAAGCGGAGTGCTGACAGGCCATGCTCAAATCCGTGCCTTTCTGGAAGAAGGAACCCGCCGCAGACCAAATGAACTTGTGCGTTGGTATCGGGATGGCTCTTATTTGGCTGATGATAATCTGCTGGTTTGGGAATACCCGCGCCAAACACCGGATGGTGAGCAGGTTGATATTCTGGAGCTAATGGAACTAAAAAATGGCAAAATTCAGCGCCACCGCATTTACTGGGGCTGGTTTGGGACGCAAATGGGAGTGGGACAAAAATCGGGATTTCGTAGAAATCGATTTTGCAGTCCCACCCCCGCACAGTTGATTAGGGAGACCGCTATCACTTGCAAAGCAAGGGATAAGGACTTCCAATCAACCACTGCGTCAAACTGTTACGGCTATTTATATGACAGTCCTAGAGACTTTTGTCCCAGCCTTTCTGCATAGCACGAAACAAAAGGAGGAATAAACGGATGGTAACTTTACAAGAAAAAAATGCTGTTATTACAGGAGGCAGCGATGGTATTGGTTTGGGGATTGCGAAAGCCTTTGCCCAAAACGGCGCTAATCTCATACTGATAGGCCGCAATCCGGAGAAGCTGGCGTCGGCTCGCAGACAGCTAACAGCCTATGATGTCGAGGTGCATACGATAGAAGCTGATCTGGCTGATGTCAGTCAGGTGGAAGGGGCAGTAAGCCAGATTTTAGCGGTATTTCCGCAGGTGGATATTTTGGTCAATAATGCAGGGCTGGGTCGATTTATACCTTTTGCTGAGACGGACGAAGCTCTATTTGATGCTCATTTCAATCTCAATGTCAAAACGCCTTACTTTTTGACACAGAGATTACTGCCGCAATTGGAGGCTAGTCAAGGAAATGTCATCAATATTTCCTCCGGTTTTGCAGATAGAATGCTTCCGGGCCGCACGACTACTGCTTATTCGATGACCAAAGGCGCTCTAAATTCCTTTACTAAGTCCTTGGCCTTTGAAGTTGGTCCTATGGGTGTTCGGGTCAATGCCATTGCTCCGGGAAACGTTGAGACACCTCAGATGAACCGCAATCTGCAGGCTCTGCCTGAAGAGAAGCAGCAAGCTTTCCGTCAGATAGTTAAGGTGGTTTATCCCCTGCAGAAAATCGGCAGCAGCGAGGATATCGGAGAGGCAGCCGCTTTCCTCGCTTCCGATCAGGCCAAGTGGATCACAGGAACAGTGCTCGCCGTCGATGGCGGTCTGACGACAAATTAAGCCTAAAACGGCGCCGGCTGTCTGAAATGCTCGTTTTTGCTATCAACAGCTGCCTATAAACTTCAGGTGCCCTGTATCTCACTCCCTCAATCCTGCATCTTGGTTGATGCGGGATTTTTTGAGGGTTGAGCTATACTATAATGACGTTATGAAGTCATGAATCAAGCAAGCGTTTTAACAGATAGAGTCCTTTTTCCAGCTCTTCTAAGCTATCTGGTGAGCAGATGGCAATACGTAAAGCAGATTTATCAACAAGTCCCCCGACAAGAAAACGTTCAGCGCATAATACTTCAACACCGTTTTCTTTTGCGAGAGTTTCAAACTGGTAGCCATTCCAATGTGGGGGTAATGGTAACCATTGAAATAAGGAGAATGGATTAGAAGAAGCAGCTTCTGGAAAATGATGATAAAACAAGGTATTTCTTTCTTGGGATAATTGCCTTTTTTGGGTTATGGTGATGTCTGCCTGACCACTTAAGATAAGATTGCTTGTGATGTGAGCATTTAGCGGAGAAGGAGAACCATTAATAACGTTAGAGGCCTGATGGATTTCATGAATAAGATAATTAGGAACCAGCATATAAGCTATCCGTAAACCAGCAAATAGAGCTTTCGATAAACTGTGTATATAAACAGACTGGTTAGGAATTAGTGTTGATAAAGCTGGCAGTCTTTCATAATTTGTAAAAGCATAGGCGTCATCTTCTATTAACAGAAGGTGATTTTTTTCAATTACGGATGCAATTTCCAGTCTTCTTTCCAGTGTGATGGTTGTCCCTGTTGGATTGTTAGAAGTCGGAATAAGGTATAGACCTTTGATTTTTTGCTGACGGCACTTTTTTTGTAAATCTTCTGTGATAATTCCCTTTTCATCAGAAGCCACTGGGATAAGTTCAATCTTAAAGCGTTGGGCTAAAGCAATAAAATTCGTGTAAGTAAACATGTCAGCGGCTATTTTGTCACCTGGCTTAAATACTGTCAAAAATAACAATAGCAGAGCATTTTGTGTACCAGAAGTTAGAAAAAGGTTTTCACTGTCAGCGTTGATTTGAATATTTTTCAGCCATTGCTGAGCTGTGGCCTTGTGCTGTTGAATGTCCGTATCTCTGCCAAATTCAAAAAGGTCATCAACAGTCTGACTTTGTAAAATTTGTCTCGAAATGTCAGATACAATATGATTGAGTTGATAATAAGGCCGCATATTCCCTAGAGGAATGAGAGATTCGCTTTTTTGTAAGGAAGCTAAGGGTCGTATTTTATTAGGAGAGACAAACGTTCCTTTCCCGATAATGGCATAAATCAGCCCCTTTTGTTCACAGAGTTTAAGTGCTCTTGTTACGGTACTCAGATTGATATCTAAAAAATCAGCCAGTTCGCGTTGAGGCGGTAATTTGGTTTCAGCACTTAAGCGTCCCTCATTAATATCTTTTTCTAGCAGTTCAGCTAGCCCAAGATAGAGTGGCAATTTTAGCAGTTGCTTGTCTGGTTTCCAAGTCATTGGATAATGTTCAAATGAATTAACAGACATGATGTTTCTCCTCAAAATTGTCTTGCCTACATTTTTCCCAGTTTAAAGGAAGAATTTTATTTTATAATGAAATTGTATGGTTTGTACCATTTTATCATATTCTAAAGAAAAGGAGGGTGACAGATGAAAGCAGTCTATCTTCAGGAAACAGGGGCTCCGTCAACTATCATTATTGATGATTTGCCGATTCCTAGAGTAATACCAAAATCTGTCTTAATTAAGGTTGAAGCTGCTTCTATCAACTATGTGGATACATTCATCCGTTCGGGGCTTTATCAGACGGACTTGCCTAAACCTTATATTTTAGGGAGAGATGCTATTGGTCAAGTTGTAGAAGTTGGTGAAGCTGTGACAAAGTTTAACATAGGCGATACGGTTTGGACAAACAGTATGGGGTATGATGGCAGGCAGGGTATTACCAGCGAATACGCGCTAATCCCAGAAGAACGGCTTTTTCCTGCCCCTCAAACGATTTCTCCACTAAAATTAATTGCGGCGGTCCATTCTGCAGCGACGGCAGCAATTATTCTAAAAGATGTGCTGAGGGTTCATAAACAGGAAAAAATTCTGATTGGAGGGGCTGCTGGTCACGTTGGCAGCAAGTTAGTTTACCTTGCTAAAAAAAGGGGAGCAGAGGTAGTAACAACCTCTCGTACAGAAGATTTTTCTAAATTAAAATCCCTTGGCAGTTCGGCTTGTTTCAATTATCACGACCAGAAACTTTATAAAAAATTGAAAAGCCTGCATCCTTCTGGGTTTAATCACGTGATTGATACATCAGGAAAAATGCCATTGCAAATGAGCTGCGGTTTACTTGCTTTAGGCGGCGTCATTGGTCTAGTGACAGCACCCAAAAACAGCTCGTTTGATAGCAGAGCATTTTATATGAATTGTCAGCAAATAAAAGGTTTTGTCATTAGCCATGCTAATTTAAAGCAGCTACAGGAAGCAGGAACCATTTTAAACGATGCTTTTGAAAGGGGGCAGTTGCTGGAAGAAGATATGGTTATCAAAAAATTTGACGAAGCAGCGGAGGCTCATCAATTAATGGAAGACAAAAAAGAAAAACGTAAAATCATTTTAGTACCTTAAAGGAGGATAAGAAAATGAAAATTAAGACATCACCTCTCTGGAAAGACGAGCGAAAGTCAGAGGTCACTTACACGGCTTACCTCGTCGAAAAAACACCAGATATTAAAAACAAAAATCCTCGTCCAGCTGTTATTATTTGTGGTGGCGGAGGCTTCTTCAAAGTAACCGATAGGGAAAAGGAGCCTGTCGCACTTTATTTCCTTAATAAAGGCTTTCAAGCTATCACTCTTGATTATACGGTCGGAAAAGACAGTGCTTATCCTAAGCCTCTTTACGATTTAGCCAAAATGCTTTTAGTCGTTAGAGAAAATGCTCAAAAATGGAATATTGATGCTGAAAAAGTTATTTTTATTGGTTTCTCAGCGGGAGCTACTCATAGTGCTTTTTTAGCAAATAGTTGGAATGAGCCATTTTTACAAGAGTATTTTAATGATCCGGGGGAAGCTTTGAGACCGAGTCTGGTAATTCTATCCTATCCTTTATTGGATTTTCAGTATCAATATGAACAAATTATGATTGATCCAGACAAAGAACAACCAACAAGCCTGTCGCCAATGCCTAAGATAGACTTTTTGACGGGTGCTTTGAAAACAGTCGTCGGTAAGGAATTGACAGTAGAAAATTTGGAGGAATACAGTCCCATAGAGCATATTTCTCCAAATACTGTCCCAACCTTTATTTGGGGCATGCAAAATGATGATTGTATCTATAATAATGCTCTTTTGGAGTATGCCAAGCGACTGAAAGATAATGGCGTCTTTTATGAACTTCATATGTTTGCAACAGGGGAGCATGGTTTATCCGTGATTAATAGCAACACACAAGCAGAATTTTCCGATTATGAAGAGTTAGGCATTTGGAAAAAATTGTGCATGCACTTTATTAACCAAGTTTTGAACTTAAAATAAAGAAAAATTGTGTTTGTATCTCACTCCCCCGATCCTGCATCTTGGTTGATGTGGGATTTTTTGCTGAAAAAGCTGTGCTATAATGGCAGTATGAAATTACGAATCAAGCAAGACAGCAAGTATAAAGAATTAGAAATTCATCTCAAATACGGTCAGAAAGACAAGCTGACTGAGCGGATTCTGTCTTTTTTGGAAACGGTAGATCGGCAGCTCAGCTGTTATCAGGATGATGAGGAACATCTGGTTAATGTGTCGGACATTTACTATATCGAAAGTGTAGATAAAAAAACGTTTGTTTATTTGGCGGATAGGGTTTATCAGACGGATTTACGGCTCTATCAGCTCCTAAATGATTTGAGCAGCAGCGGTTTCGTTCAGATCAGTAAGGCCTGTTTACTCAATGTCAATGTTCTGGAAAGTATTCGGCCGCTCTTTAACAGCCGCATGGAGGCAACTTTGTTAAATGGTGAGAAGGTCATTGTCAATCGCCGCTATTTGACTACTGTCAAAGAAGCCCTGAAAGGAAGCCGATAAATGAAAAAAGTCATCACAAATATTCTAGCGACAACCGCTATTTCCTTGATTTTATTAGCCTTCTTTGCCATTTATTTTCGAGCAGAATGGCTCTTGCTGGTCACCATTTTCCAAGTGTTCTTGGTCAATATTTTGATTCATTTGGCGTTGCTGATGAGGCAAAAATGGGAAATTCAGCGAGAAATCATAGGCAGCAGTTTTGACCTTGTCATTATTGAGGGGATTATCTGTGGTCTCAGTTTCCCTTTCCACTGGAATGCCAGCCTCTGGGTGCTTTTGTTCATCGGATTGTTTGTCTACCTGATGTCCCGTCTTTTAGATCTTTTCTACTTAGGGCAGGAAGCGCAGGAAATTAATCAGCTTATTCAAAAGCGCAGACCGTAAGGAGAAGTAAAATGAAAATTCTAGTAATAGGTTTGGGAACAATTGGCAGCATTTATGGGTATGCCTTTCAAAAGGCAGGACATGAAGTGGAGCATTACCTCAGAAAGGACAGTCCCAAAGCTGCTGTCAAGCAACTTCAAGTGGACTTGCTGGATGGGCGGGCTGAGAAAGCTGGCCTCCAAAGCAGTGATGTTTACCAAGTCAAGTATTGTTCAGCAAAGCATTACGATTTCATCTTTGTTAGTGTTCCATCAGGCAGGGTTAGCAATGTCATAGACAGTTTAACAGCAGATGGTATTTCAGGAACGCTGCTTCTTGCCTGTGGCATTTGGGAAGAGCGTACTTATATTGAAAAATTAGTAAAGGGACGCCCTTATATTTTAGGCTATCCCGTTGCTGGTGGCAATATCGTGGCTAATAAGTTGTCTTGCTGTCTTTTTGATCATTTCATGCTAGAAAGAGAAGAAAAAGCAGCCATTCCTAACTATCAGGAGTTAGTGCAGCTCTTTGCGGATTGTGACATAAAACTGGAACAGCCCTACGATATGTTGGAATGGATTTGGCTGCATATGGCCATTAATGCTGCTGTTATTTCAGTCATGGGTAAGTCTGAAGATGTCAAGGATACGACTGCGGCAGCAGAAAAGCTCATGGACTCCACCCATTATTTAAAAATTGCGGTCAAATCTATTCGAGAGACCTCGCAGATTGTAACTAGTCGAGGGGTCAATCTAAAGCATTATAAAAATGAGCTCTTAGCCTATAAATTACCGACTATCATTTCTGCTCCGCTTATGAAACGCATGTTTGCTAAAAAGGCCTTGACTCGCAAAATCATGACCTTGCATGGGAACACTCAAGACCTACTCTTTGTCTGTAAATGCCTTTATGACAGCGGTCAGGCTGCTGGTATTGAAGCGCCGCATTTCTATCAAGCTTATGAAGCCATTTTAGAGAAAATAAATTAATCGTCTCAAGCCATGGTTGTCACTGGTCAAATTAATACTGATAAAAGTCATCTGATGATGGCTTTTTAAGTTGACAGTCTGCCTTTTTCTTGTTATTGTTAATACACTTAACAATAACGGGGTATCTTTATGACTTATCAATCATTTTTAGAGCGAAGTCAGGTATTTTTGGAGAAATACAGAGACTTAGAATACAAACAGCACCGTATAGAAGGACTTAATTTTGCAGAAGTTCAGACCATTGTTCTTATCGCCCGTCAGCCTCAGCTCACCTTGGCTGATATTGCCAGAGAAAGAGGAATAAGCCGCAGTGCTGTTACGCAATTAATTAAGAGACTGGAGCAGAAGGGCTGCATCAGGAAAGTTCCCATTGATGATAAACGTTTTAATTTAGAGCTAACTCGGCAGGGGCAAGCTATTTATCAGGAGCATCAAAAGCAGCATGATTATATCAATGAACAGCTGCAAATTATTTTTGAGCAGTACCCAGAGAAATTTTTGACTAATCTATCTGAGTTAATGGAGGCTGTTGAGACTCTTTGGGATTCTCTGCCGTGGAACGAGGAGTTATAAGATGTCTTGCATTTTTTCAATAGAAGATCCCACACAGCTGGCAGACAGTCCTTTGACGATTATTATTGATCATCTGCCGCTTCTTACTGAAGTCAGGCTGGTGCTGGAGCTAGAAGATTATTACTGTATCAATGCACCTCAAAATCTTGCCAAAAGTGTTAAGTGGCAGTCTTCAGCTGTTTTTTTGACGGATCATCATGGTCGGTTGGATGTGACACAAAGTCCAGCGCTTAAGGGAGACTATACTGGTGTCAATGCTATGGGACTGTTTGAGACTGCTCGGCCTCAAAAGACAACAAGGGTTAGACCTGAAAAGACTTTTGAAGCGATTGCTTTAAATGATCACTTTTCCTGCAGACTGAGTGTTTTTCAAGGCAGAAAGAAGTTAGGACAATATTCATTTAAAAGGTACTATCTCCAAAAGGGCTGGTCGGTTGAAACGGTTTCTTTGCAATACGCCAAGGCCAGACTTTTTTACCAAGAAAACTGGCGTAATCGTCCGGCTGTTATTGTCCTAAGCGGCAGTGAAGGCGGACTTGAAAAAGCTCAGAATATCGCTCAGCTATTATCCAGCAGAGGTTTTGTTGCTATGGCTGTGGCCTATTTTGGTTTGGAAGATTTGCCATCGGATTTGAATGCTATTTCTTTGGAAGTCATCGAGGAAGCTCTTCATTATTTGGCAGGCTTGGCAATGGTTGATGAGGAGAGGATTGGTATTTATGGCAGATCCAAGGGAGCTGAGTTTGCCTTGCTGGCAGCTTGTCATTTCTCAAAGCTTAAGGCCGCTGTACTTAATTCTCCAACAGACTGTGTTTATGAAGGACTAAAAGGAAGAAGAAATGCTGGCTGTTCCTCTTGGACTTATCAAGGTAGGGAGATTCCTTATACAGCTTTTCAGTGGCGGCATTTTTTGTCGTCCTATGTTTTGGGACGAAACTGTTTGGTAAAGAATCCCGCCAGTCTTTTGCCGGTAGAGTCTATCAAGGCTTCTGTATTACTTATCGCCTCGTCGCATGATGAGGTTTGGGATTCCTATAGCGCAGCTATTGACCTAATGACAAAGATGCAATCTGCTAAGCCGCTTCGTCTTTTGATAACGCCGCATCTAGGGCATATGAATACCATCAGCTATCAACCAAATCTTAGGTATAAAAACACTTCACCTTTTTTGATTCATGAGGATACCAGAATGAGCTGGCAGGCGACGATTAAACATTTTGAGGAAGCTTTATAATATCAGATTGTCTGTTCTTTTGGGTGGCGTCAATTGCTATGATTACTGACTGTGACCTGCACTGGTTTTAAGAGAAGTGCCTTATAGCTAATGGAAGCAGCTTTAACAATTCTATGGCTGTAATGGGCTTGTATCGTTTCATTTTATGTTTTTATATAATATACTGCAGTACTTCCTGTCGGATTTTTTTGGCTGTTATTTTCAGGAAAAATGATTTGGGGGTGCATTTCCAAGCAATTTACGCTAAAATGGATAAGGATAAAAAAATTGGAAACGACTTAGATTATGGTGAAGAAAATAGGTGTGGGAAAAGCCCACAGTAAGATTATCTTAATGGGAGAGCATGCGGTGGTCTACGGACACCCAGCTATTGCATTGCCCTTAAAGGATATTGAGGTGACCTGTCAGATTTTGTCTGCAGACAAGCTCTTGGTCATGAAACCTCAGGATCCTCTGACAACAGCCATCTTTGCGGCTCTCCAATATCTGGAAATCAAGAACCAGCCTATTAGTTATGCTATTTCATCTATGGTACCCGAAAAACGGGGGATGGGCTCATCAGCAGCAGTGGCCATTGCGGCTATTCGGGCGGTTTATGATTATTTTGATCAGGAGCTGGATCAAGAGACTTTGGAAATGCTGGTCAATCAGGCTGAAATTATTGCCCACATCAAACCCAGCGGACTGGACGCAAAGACTTGCCTGAGTGATCGTGCCATTAAATTTATAAAAAATGTTGGTTTTGCTGATCTGGCTATTGATATGGATGCTCATTTGGTCATTGCAGACACAGGTATTCATGGGCATACACGCCAAGCGGTGGAAAAGGTTGAAGCTCAGGAAGAAAAGGCTCTGCCTTATTTAAATGGTCTAGGCCAGCTTACTCTAAAAGCCGAAAAAGCCTTGGAGGCTAAAGATGCAAAGGCTCTGGGAAGTATCATGACGACAGCTCACCTTCTTTTGACTGAGCTTGGAGTATCTAGTCCAGAAGCTGACAATTTGGTTGCCACTGCCCTAAGCTACGGTGCCCTAGGTGCTAAGATGTCTGGCGGCGGCTTAGGAGGCTGTATTATTGCTCTGACCAAAACCAGTTCAGAAGCGCATGCCATTGCTCAAAAATTAGAAGAAAAAGGAGCCATCAACACGTGGATAGAAAGCCTGTAAGTGTCAAATCATACGCTAATATCGCCATCATCAAATATTGGGGGAAAGCTGATGCTGTTAAGATGGTGCCAGCCACTTCAAGCATTTCGCTGACTTTAGAAAATATGTACACTGAGACCAAATTATCTTTTTTGAATGAAGCTAAGAGCGATCTCATGTATATTGATGATACCCTTCAGGGTGACAAGGAAACGGCCAAAGCATCTAAGGTTTTGGATCTTTTTCGGACAGATCCCAGCCAGTATGTCAAGATTGAAACGTGGAACAATATGCCGACAGCTGCAGGGTTGTCATCTAGTTCGTCAGGCTTATCTGCTTTGGTTAAAGCGGCTAATTTGCTCTTTGAAGCTGGCAAAAATCAAACAGATCTGGCACAGCTTGCAAAATTCGCATCAGGTTCGGCCTCACGTTCTTTCTTTGGTCCTCTGGCAGGCTGGGATAAGGATACAGGGGAAGTTTACTCTGTAGCAACTGATCTCAAATTAGCCATGATTATGCTCGTCATCAATGATCAAAAAAAGGCTATTTCCAGCCGCGAAGGAATGAAATTATGCGCAGAAACCTCAACATCATTTTCAGAATGGGTGGAGCAATCAAAACAAGATTATAAAGATATGCTGGCTTATCTCAAGGCCAATGATTTTGAAAAAGTCGGTGAATTGGCAGAAAAAAATGCTTTAGCCATGCACCAGACAACGAAGACAGCCAATCCTAGTTTTTCCTATCTTACCGAGAGCTCTTATACTGCTATGGACAGAGTTAGAAAGTTGCGTAAGGAAGGCCATCGCTGTTACTTTACCATGGATGCTGGACCAAATGTTAAGGTGCTCTGTCTAGAAGAAGATTTAGCAGATTTAGCAAAACAATTTGCCCAAGATTACGAGATTATCGTATCTAAAACAAAGGAACTCTAAATGACAAAGACAATTCAAGTTCAAACCGGCGGCAAACTTTATCTGGCAGGGGAATACGCAGTTTTAACAGTGGGTCAGACTGCTTTGATTCAACACATTCCGATCTATATGACCGCACAGATTAAACCAGCAGCGGCAATGCGTTTATGGTCAGATATGTTTGATTATTCAGCAGGACGAGAACCCGATGCAGGCTATCAGCTGATTCAGGCTTCGGTTGAGACATTTGAACATTATCTGGGGCAAGAATTAGAGCCCTTTGAGCTTTCAATTACAGGAAAGATGGAACGAGATGGCCTCAAGTTTGGCATTGGCTCCAGCGGTAGTGTGACCGTTTTGACTATAAAGGCTCTTGCTGCCTATGCTGAGGTGCATTTGTCAGCGGATCAGCTTTTTAAGTTGGCCAGCTACACGCTTTTAAAGTTGGGCGATAACGGTTCTATGGGGGACATTGCCTGTATTTCTTATGCAGATTTGGTTGCCTACCGTTCTTTTGACCGCAGGGAAATAGCAAAGCTGATTGAGACCGCTTCGCTAAAGGAGGTTTTGGCAACTGATTGGAATTACCAGATTGATGTGATTGAACCTGCAGTTGCCTGTGACTTTTTAGTTGGCTGGACGCGTCAGCCGGCTATTTCCAAGGATATGATTAATCAGGCCAAGTCAGCTATAAACCAGACGTTCTTATCGGAAACAGAACAAGAAGTCCAAAACATCAAAAAAGCTCTGCAACTTGGAGATGCTTGTGCTGTAAAAGCAGGACTTGAACACGTCAGTGACCTGTTAATCAGCCTTAGCTCAGCTATTTACATTGATAAACTAAAGGCGCTCAAGGAAGCTGCGCATGGTTTAGATATAGTGGCCAAATCATCGGGGTCTGGCGGCGGTGACTGCGGCATTGCCCTGAGTTTTAACCCAGCAGACAGCCAAGAGCTGATTAAACGCTGGCAAAACGCCGGCATTGAGCTGCTATATAAGGAAAGGTGGGGAACATGACCAACCGTAAAGACGACCATATCAAGTATGCCCTTAAGTATGAGGCGCCTTACAACAGCTTTGATGATCTGGAGCTGGTTCAGACGTCTCTTCCTCGTTACGATTTGTCTGAGATTGACTTAAGCACCCATTTTGCCGGTCAAGACTGGGATTTTCCTTTTTATATTAATGCTATGACAGGCGGTTCCAAAAAAGCTGGCGCTATTAATCGCAAACTAGCTGAAGTCGCTGCAAGAACGGGAATTTTGATGGTGACGGGCTCCTACAGCGCAGCGCTGAAAAATGACTATCCAGATTCTTATGACTTTCGTTCTGATTTTCCCGCTCTTAAGTTAGCGGCTAATATTGGTTTAGACAAGTCTATTGACTTGGGACAGCAAACCGTGACAGCATTACAGCCGCTTTTTTTGCAAGTACATGTCAATCTGATGCAGGAACTGCTGATGCCAGAAGGTGAGCGTCATTTTCGAGCGTGGAAGCAACATCTGAAAGATTATGCTCAGCAGATTGAAGTACCCCTTGTTCTTAAGGAAGTAGGCTTTGGCATGGATGTAAAAACGATTCGTTATGCTAAAGAACTGGGACTTGAGACCTTTGATCTGTCGGGGCGCGGCGGTACCAGTTTTGCTTATATTGAAAATAGCAGAGCTGGGAAACGCAGTTACCTCAATGATTGGGGGCAAACGACAGTACAAACACTCTTATCCGCACAAGAGCTGCGCGATAACACGGAACTTCTTGCTTCGGGTGGTGTCCGTCATCCTTTAGATATCATAAAATGTTTGGTATTGGGAGCTAAAGCAGTCGGCCTATCAAGAACAATGCTCCAGCTTGTCGAAAACCATTCAGCAGACACCATTGTGGCTATTGTCAACGGCTGGAAAGAAGACCTTCGTCTTATCATGTGTGCCTTGGGCTGCCGAACTCTGTCAGAGCTCAAGCAAGTAGACTATATTCTTCATGGCAAACTGGCACAGACCAAATTTGTGAAACAAAGTAAATAATCTTGATAAGGTTGGGCAAAAAGTCCAACCTCTTTAATTAGAGTTCGTTTTTACATCATAAGATAGTGCTTGGGACTCAAAACGTCCAGTGAACGTGAGGTAGCCAAGTGGTTTTAGCTAACCTAGAGTTTCCCTGCACAGTTCATTAGGCACTTCAGAGCCCTCAACCACTGTTGAATGGCAGTTTTGTTCGTATTTTATGCTTTTGATTTGATCTAATTTGAGGTCCAATTTCACTTGACTTTATCTGCCAGCTCAAAAGATCCCTCAAATCTTTTGAGCTATGCGGGGGGCGGGAAGGCAAACTCTTTTGTTAGTTGTTTGGTTTTTTCCCACTCTCATTTTTTCGTTCTTATCCAAAATATGGTATAATGAGACGATTTATTAATTTTATAAGGAAAAAATATGTCTAATTACGCAATTATTTTGGCGGCAGGTAAGGGCACTCGCATGAAGTCTGACTTGCCTAAGGTTCTGCATAAAGTTTCTGGTATTACCATGCTAGAACATGTTTTTCGTTCGGTTTCAGCGATTGATCCTGCTAAAAATGTGACGGTTATCGGTCATAAAGCAGAGTTGGTCAGAGAAGTCTTAGCCGATCAATCTCAGTTTGCCTTGCAAACGGAACAGTTGGGAACAGGCCATGCTGTTATGATGGCTGAAAAGGAATTGGCTGGACTGGAAGGACAGACTCTGGTCATTGCAGGTGATACGCCCCTGATTACGGGGCAAAGCTTACAGGATTTGATTACTTTTCACGTCAGTCACAAAAATGTCGCAACAATTTTGACTGCGACAGCTGAGGAGCCTTTTGGCTACGGTCGGATTATTCGCAATCAAAACGGCGAAGTTGTTAAAATTGTAGAACAAAAAGATGCTTCTGAGTACGAACAGCAGGTCAAAGAAATCAATACGGGGACTTATGTTTTTGATAATAAGCGTCTCTTTGAAGCTTTGAAAAATATTAATACCAACAATGCTCAGGGTGAGTATTACCTGACCGATGTTATTTCTATTTTTCGTGAAGCGGGGGAGAAAGTCGGAGCATTTGTCTTGCGTGATTTTGATGAAAGTCTAGGGGTTAATGATCGCGTAGCTCTGGCAACCGCTGAAAGTGTTATGCGCCGCCGTATCAATCAAAAACACATGCTTAATGGGGTTTCCCTCCAAAATCCTGAGGCGACTTATATTGATGTAGATGTTCAGATTGCTCCAGATGTATTGGTAGAAGCAAATGTCACGCTCAAAGGTCAGACTCAGATTGGAGCAGGCAGCATCTTAACCAACGGCACTTATATGGTTGATGCGACGATCGGATCTGGAGCAGTTATCACAAACTCTATGATTGAACATTCAACCGTTAAAGACGGTGTTACCGTTGGCCCTTACGCTCACATTCGTCCGGATTCAACCCTTGAAAAAGACGTCCATATTGGTAATTTTGTGGAAGTGAAAGGCTCGACGATTGGGGAAAATAGCAAAGCGGGTCATTTGACCTATATCGGAAATGCTGACGTTGGAACTGATGTCAACTTTGGTGCTGGCACCATCACGGTCAACTACGATGGCAAGAATAAATATAAAACGACTATCGGTGACTGTGTTTTTATCGGCAGCAATTCGACGCTGATTGCACCTGTGACAATTGGAGACCATGCTCTTACTGCAGCCGGATCAACTATCACAGAAGATGTACCAACTGACAGCGTTGCCATTGGCCGTGCTCGTCAGGTTAACAAAGAAGGCTATGCCGTTAAAAAACCACACCACCCTAGTCAAAATAAACATTAAACACAAACAGGTCTAATGGGCCTGTTTTTTATGTGCAAGTCAAAAGGGAATTTTGCAGCTTAGGCTTTGTTGCCTTGAGATTAATAAAGGTTTTGTTTATACTTTAATCCAAAGGAGACAATCAGTGAAATTAAGATTGGAAAAAATCACAGACGGTGAGGAAGAAATCCTCGTCCGTTACCGGAAGTACAGTCCAACGATTCAGGCGATTTGTGATTTGCTTGCGCAAGGTCAGGATAAAATTCTGGCCGCCAATGAAACGGGCCACACTTATATTAAGGTTGATGAGGTGCTTTATGCTGAAAGTGTTGACGGAAGGACTTTTCTGTACACAGCAGATGGTCTTTATCAGGTGAGCAGAAGTTTGAAAGACTTGGCCAGCTGCTATGCCAGCCATGGTTTCTTTCGCTGTGCTAAATCTATGGTGGTCAATATCTACAAGATTCAGTCATTCAAAAGTCAGGCTTATGGCCGGATTGAAGCTACTTTAGAGAATGGTGAGCATGTCCTTATCTCGCGCAAATATGCCAATAAACTCAGACAGGTCTTGCAGGAGGGAATGAAAGATGAAGACTAAGTGGTGGGAACGTTTCTTAAGTCAGGAAATTGCCAATGAATATAAGACAGCTGTCTATTGCTTTTGCGTCTATTTTTTCTATGCTGTTTACCAGCTCTTGCAGGGAAGAACAACAGCTAATATCTATTATTTAATCGAAATGGTTATTGCGGCCTATGTTATCACGCAGATTCAGGTTTTTTTATTTAAAAACTTTGATGAGGCCGATAGGTTAGCGAGAAGAGAGCTGCTTGGCTTAATCGTTTGTTCCTGCCTCTATGGTGCTGTTGGACAATGGCTGAGCTGGTTTGATGGCAATCTTCTAGCAGCTGCTTGCTTTATTATCTATGTGATGCTGGAATACCTGACTATTTTTATTGCCAACAAAATCAAACGCCATATTGACAGTAAGAAGCTTAACCAGCTTTTAGAGTCTTACAAAAAAGGGAAGGAGAGTCATCATGACTGAAACGGTTATTGATATCAAGCATTTGCGCAAATATTATGGCAAGCACATGGGTACAGAAGATGTGACCCTGTCAGTGCAAAAAGGTGAGGTCTTTGGCTTTTTAGGCTCAAATGGATCTGGAAAATCAACGACTATTCGTTGTCTCTTGGGGTTGATTAAGCCTAGTGGCGGACAGATGGCCTTGTTTGGCGGGCGCTGCAGCTCACTGACGGAAAGTCTCAATCATATCGGATACATGCCATCAGAAGCCATGTTTTACCCGCAGATGAAGGTTAAGGAGGTCATTGCTTTTGCGGCCAAGGCTAGGAAAAAGGATTGCAGCGCCGAAGCCGAACGGATTTGTCAGATTTTAGAAGTCCCTTTGGACAAGAAAATTCAGGAGTTGTCTCTGGGTAATCGTAAAAAAGTTTCTATTGTCTGCGCTTTGCAGCACCAACCGGAATTGCTTATTTTGGACGAGCCGACTTCTGGCCTTGATCCTTTGATGCAGGAGCATTTTTTCAAGCTGGTTCGGGAAGCTTGCGCAGCTGGCAGCACTTGCTTTTTGTCCTCGCATGTTCTCTCGGAGGTTAAGGCACATTGTGACCGCGCAGCTATTATCAAAGATGGGAAAATCCTCAAAATTGATACGCTTGAAAATTTGACGCGCAGCCAGTCCAAGCGCGTGACTGTCTGGAAAGGCGATCAGGAGGAGACCTTCTCTTTTACAGGCAGCAGCAGCGACTTGCTGAAGAAATTAGATAGCCTGCAGCCAGACGATTTCTTGGTAGAAGAGCCTTCTTTGGAAGACTTGTTTAGGCATTATTATGAGGAGGGTTAAGATGGTTTTGTTAAGACATGAATGTAAGCAAAATGTCAAGATCCTTGTGATTTGGTCTTTGGCAATCGGTTTAATCTGCTATGGCTGTATTCTGCTTTACCAGAGTTTAGCAGATAGTATTGCTGGTATAGCGGATACTTATGCTAAAATGGGTGATATGAGTAAGGCTATTGGTCTGGATAAGGTGAGTATTGCGACTTTAGATGGTTACTTTGCAACAGAGATTACCATCATGTTTGGACTTGGGGCGGGTATGTTTGCCAGTATGCTGGGAGTAGGAAGCTTGTCCAAGGAGGAAGAAGGACACACTAGCGAGTTTCTTTATACTTTGCCTCACAGCCGAATTGCGATTTTGGCTTGTAAATTCGTCAGTCTTCTTGTCATGCTAGTCATCTTTAATCTGGTGTGTATGAGCCTAGAAACCTTAGGGCTTTGCCAATCTGGGCAGGACTTTTCTATCAGACCTTTTCTGACCTATCATGCGCTGGCTTTTGTCATGCAGTTTGAGCTGACCAGTATCTGTTTTTTGATTTCAGCTTTGAGTCGTCGCAGACAGCTTGGTGCTGCACTGGGTTTGACGCTGCTTTTCTATGTTATGGACATGATGTGCCGCATTGTGCCTGATATTGATTTTCTCAAGTATTTCACGCCCTATTATTTTGCCAATGGGTCAGATATTTTCAGCAAGGTTGAGCTAAACAGCTGGTTGTTAGGCCTTGCACTAGCTGTCAGTGGTGTCAGTCTTATTCTTAGCTTTGCCATTTACCAAAAACGTGACCTAACCGCATAAAAACGGTCTTTTAGCAAAATTGTAGTAAAATCTAAGGCAGCAAAAGCTTGTATGTTTTTGGAGAATGACTATTTGGGTGCTAATTTTAAGTACTTAAAACCCTCTTTGTGGCTACTGAGTAATTTTAGTGATGACATTGCTTGCGCTCTTGATAAATATCCTTTGTTTGGTCATTGTACTTTTTCTGGTGATTGGAGTAGGAGATCTAGGTTATAAAGCCGATGATTCCCAAAAATATGAGATTGAATGCAGTGAGAATTGAGATCCTAAAACGGTTTTCTTCCTTTCATATAGAATTTTGTTACGATGATTGTATCGGTCTAGTACTGAGAAAAACGAAAGCTAGTAAAGTTGAAAGCTTTCACCCGTAATAAATTGACACTTCTTTAGCCTATATTGCAGTAAGATTTTAGGTGGTTGACTATTAAAAAAAGTCTTGATGAGTCAAGGCTTTTTTGATAATTACCTGAAAATGGCAATTCTAACCAAAATATAGTAAAATGATAGGGTATAGTCTGGATGAAAGGGCTCAATCATGGATTTTGAAGAAAAAACGCTGCAGCGCAAAACAATTTTTGAAGGCCAGGTTTTTAAGGTGGCTGTTGATGATGTGGAATTGCCAAACGGCTTAGGACAAGCTAAGCGTGAGCTGATTTTTCACAATGGGGCGGTGGCTGTTTTAGCAGTTACCAAGGAAAATAAGCTGATTTTGGTCAAACAGTACCGCAAGGCCATTGAGACGGTCTCTTACGAAATTCCCGCAGGTAAGCTGGAAATCGGTGAAAATGGTTTTGAAAAGGAAGCTGCAGAACGTGAGTTAGAGGAAGAGACTGGCTATCAAGGAAAGCTGACAGAGCTTTATTCTTTCTACACAGCTATTGGATTTTGCAACGAAAGAATCACTTTGTTTGCAGCGACTGAGTTGGAAAAGGTTGAACATCCCAGACCGATGGATGCTGATGAGACTATTGAACTTCTCGAGCTTAGCTATGAAGAGGCTTGGAGTCTCGTTGAAAATGGCAGCATACAAGATGCCAAGACCATCATGGCGCTGCAGTATTATGCTTTGCATTTTGGAGGGAAGTAGTATATGGGAAAGCCACTCTTGACAGACGAGATTATCGAACGTGCCAATCGTGGTGAGCAATTTTATGAAGACACACCAAGTACAGATTGGGACGAAGACAAACTTTATGTGGACTATCACGAACGGGATTTGATGGAGCAAAAGGGCTATCATGCAGCTAAGACAAATAAAGCTGACGTTTATAAGAGCCGCCGCATTGAGAATGCTAAGCGCGGACAGTTTCAAAAGAAACTTAACAAACTGCTCTTTTGGCTGATTATTCTGCTGATTATTCTCTTTGTTGCTGTCTTTTATTTGTAAAATGATAGCTGGGCTGCTTTTTCAGCGGCCTCTCTTTATTGGAAAAAGGTGCTTTTATGAAAATTGGAATTATTGCTGCTATGGAGCAAGAACTTACTTTGTTAGTAGATAAGCTGGAAGATAAAAAAGAAGTATCAGTTCTTGGCAATAGTTATTATACGGGAGTGATTGGCCGGCACGAACTTGTTTTGGTGCAGTCTGGTGTCGGTAAGGTAATGTCAGCTATGTCAGTAGCCATCTTAGCAGACCGTTTCGCTGTTGATGCTGTGATTAATACAGGCTCAGCCGGAGCAGCGGCAGAGGATTTGGCTGTTGGCGACGTGGTGGTGGCCTCTCAGCTTGCCTATCATGATGTTGATTTGACCGCTTTTGGCTATGATTATGGTCAGATGTCTATGCAGCCTCTCTATTTTGAGAGTGATCCCAATTTTGTTTCTGTTTTTGAAAATGTGCTGGCGCAGGCAGAGATAACTGCTCAAATAGGCCTGATTGCAACAGGAGACAGCTTCATTGCCGGTCGGGAGAAAATTGACGCTATAAAAACACATTTTCCGCAAGTATTGGCTGTTGAAATGGAAGGCGCAGCTATTGCTCAAGCAGCTTACAGTCTGGGCAAACCATTTATCGTTGTACGAGCTATGTCTGATACTGCAGCTCATGATGCCAATATTACCTTTGACCAGTTCATTATCCAAGCTGGAAAACAGTCAGCTCAAGTTCTTCTCTCCTTCCTCGAAAAACTAATCTAACCTATCTAAATACATCCAAAACACTGCCAAAAACAAATTGAGCTCAGGCAGAAAGGTTTTTAGTTGGCAAACAGTAGGTTGCAAACAGAGAAATTTTATACTAATTCATAAAGGCGATGCGACAGTCTCGCTTTTTTTATAGGTTTAATCTTGCAACTGTATAAAATAAGTTATCAGAGCGGATTATCATGGCTTTATCAGTACAGCAGACCTCTTTTAGCATTGCTACATGAAATTTTTTCCAAATTAAGCTATAATGGAGAGTATGAAAGTTTTACTTTACCTTGAAGGTGAAAAAACACTGAGTAAATCCGGTATTGGCCGTGCGATTAAGCATCAGGAACATGCTTTGAAGACCCAAGGAATCCCTTATACCATGAATCCGCATGAGGATTATGATATTGTTCATCTTAATACTTACGGTCTTAAGTCTTGGTTTTTGCTTAATAAAGCAAAGCATTCTGGCAAAAAAGTCATCATGCATGGGCATTCGACTAAAGAAGATTTTTTAAATTCTTTTATTCTGTCCAATCAAATCGCTCCCTTATTCAAGTGGTGGCTATGCCAGTTTTATAAACGGGCTGATGCTATTATTACGCCGACAGAGTATTCTAAAGGTTTGATTCAGTCTTATGGCATTGATAAGCCGATTTGGGCAGTTTCAAATGGTATTGATTTGGCCAAATATCAGACCAGTCCAGAAAAAGAGAGGGCTTTTCGCGATTATTTTGGTTTGACCAAGAATCAAAAAGTAGTGATGGGGGCAGGTCTTTATTTCCGCCGTAAGGGCATTGAGGACTTTGTCAAGGTTGCTGAAAAAATGCCAGATGTGACCTTTATCTGGTTTGGCTACCTTAATCTAGCCTTGGTTCCCTCTTATATTCGCAGGATTGTAAAAGGTGATCACCCTTCAAATGTTATCTTTCCCGGTTATATCAAGGGAGAGATTTATGAAGGTGCGATGTCTGGAAGTGATTGTTTCTTCTTCCCGAGCTTGGAGGAAACTGAAGGTATTGTAACTTTAGAGGCTTTGGCCAGTCATCAGCATGTGGTGTTACGAGATATTCCAGTCTATGAGGGCTGGCTGGATAGCAGAGCGGCTGAATTTGGAACAGATATTGATAGCTTTGTATCAGCTCTGCGCTTGGTTTTAGATGGTAAGAGTCAAAAAAGAGAAGCAGGCTATGCTGTTGCAGTTAGCCGCCGCATTGAAGCTGTAGCTCAGGAATTAGCGGCTGTTTACCATGCTGTTGAAAATTTATAGACAAAAACAGGGTTGAGTTTTAGTTTTAGAATGATGTGAAAGGATTGGGCAGGCTGTGCTTTTGCAGTCTCTGCCCGAGTTGCTGCTTGGCGGTTGGCTCATGGTGATTTAAGATGAGAATTGGTTTATTTACAGATACTTATTTCCCGCAGGTTTCAGGGGTGGCAACGTCTACACGCACACTCAAGGAAGAGTTGGAAAAAGCAGGACATGATGTTTTTATTTTTACAGCAACAGAAAAGGATTTGAAAGTAGATCCTGATCCAACTATTATTCGTCTGCCCAGCATTCCTTTCATTGCTTTTACGGATCGCCGTATGGTTTATTCAGGGTTAAATACAGCCTATAAGCTGGCTAAAGAGTATGAATTGGATATTATTCACACTCAGACCGAATTTTCTGTAGGAACGTTTGGTTATCTGATTGCCCGTGAGCTGGGGATTCCTGTGGTGCACACCTACCATACCCATTACGAAGATTATGTTCATTACATTGCTAAGGGACGCTTAATTAAGCCGAGCATGGTCAAATACTTTATCCGTTCGTACCTTAAGGAATATGATGCTGTTATCTGTCCAAGCCGCATTGCCCAAAACACCTTGGACGGTTATGAGGTAGAGATTACTAAACGTATTATTCCGACAGGAATTGAGCTAGATAAATATGAGCGCCCTGATATTACCCCAGAAGATGCTAAGGCTCTGCGCGACCAATTAGCTGTTGCCTCTGATGAAACTTTGTTGCTAAGTCTGTCGCGGATTTCCTACGAAAAAAATATCCAAGCGGTGCTTGCTAATCTGCCTGAGGTTCTTAAACAAAATTCCAAGGTGAAATTGGTTATTGTGGGAGATGGTCCTTATCGTAAAGACCTAGAAGAGCAGACCCATGAATTGGGCTTAGAAAAGCATGTTATTTTTACAGGCATGGTGAAACAGGAAAAGACTGCTCTCTATTACAAAGCAGCAGATTTCTTTATTTCAGCTTCGACCAGTGAGACACAAGGGCTGACTTTCCCAGAAAGTTTGGCCAGCGGTACACCGATTATTGCTCAGAACAACCCTTATTTGAACGATTTAATTGACGATCCTATGTTTGGTTTGCTGTACCAAAAAGAGTCTGATATGGCGTCAGCGATTTTAGATGCCATCAGTTTTAAAACACCAAAAGATGATAAAAAGTGGCAGGAAAAACTCTACAGTATTTCAGCGGAGCATTTCGGCAAAGAAGTTTATGAGCTTTATCTGGATGTCAGCATTTCCAAGGATTATCACCGTAAACCCAGTCTGTTTATTCGTGAAGGAGCTCCTAGGGGAGCAACACGTATTAAAGTGATTCGCAATACAACGCATGTTCCGGCCGCTTTAGCAAGACAGACAGTCAGGGCTTCCAGACGCGTGATGACAACGCCTAAGCGGCTGATTGACCGTATTTGGGATGTCTTTGAAGACGATGAATGATGTGTCATATTGTGCTGCTGATAATTGCAGTCTAATGTCACTTTTATCCTATGATTAATAGCAATGCTGATTCAAATCAGCATTGCTATTTTGAATTTTCTTAGCTATTTTAAAGAGTTTTATGGGACAGTATTGCAGGAAAATGGGAAATGTAATTTATGCAGTTGGAAACAAAGAAATTCTTGCAAGATGGCTCTGCCTTTGCTATAATAAGCAACGAAGATATGTTTAATGCTCTTTTGGCTTATAGAGAGTGCCTGGTTGGTGTAAAGGCACAGCATTGACGTTAAATACTCCTTCCTTGATTTTATGCAAACATAAAACGGTGGCGACGTTACAGCCAATCTGAGGTGTTAACAATTTTTTGTTGTACACGAATGAAGGTGGAACCACGTTGCGACGTCCTTTCGAGGAGGTCGCTTTATTTTGTCTAGAGGGGCTCTCTGAGCTAGTACTATAAGATGTTCTAGGTTTATCAGAGGAGGATACATTGAAAAAACTGAATGTCTTAGCTGTTAAAGTTAGTTTACTTTTACTTTTTCTTGGAACCTATTTATGGGCTTTAATATCTCTACTCCCATGGGGGACTGAATTGATTGTTGTTTATTCATTTTTCCTATTTATTCCCATGGCTCTGTACCTTGTGCCTTTTTACAGTTTGGTGATGCTTGCAAATAGTAGATTAATGATTAAGTTAGGTTATTTTGCTAGTTTAACCTCTTTCATCTACCTATTTAATGCCATAAGAGACTATCCTATAAAGCTTTATATGGATGGTTATATGCCTATGTATCAGTACCGTTCCATCATTCTATCTCTCATAAGCTATATCATAGCCTCTAATCTATTTTTTATATTTAGATTGAAAGAACTAAAACAGAAAGAATAAAGGAAATTCAGATCTGTTTTGGGATAAAGATTTTATTTAAAATAATTAAAAATAATATAGAAAGGAACTGAGGGCTTGTCCGTATTTGATTAACTGAATACGAGCTAGGGACTTTACGAAAAAGATAAATCTCATTTGAGTGCCAGTCACTCTGCTCAAATTTCTGATTTTCGCTTCGTCCTTTTAATGCCCTTTATATCTTAATTATGATAAACATTACTTTTCCAGATGGCGCTGTTCGTGAATACGCAAGCGGCGTGACAACTTTTGAAATTGCTGAGTCAATCAGCAAGTCCCTCGCAAAGAAAGCCTTAGCAGGTAAATTTAACGGCAAATTAGTGGACACAACGCGTGCTTTGACTGAAGATGGCAGCATTGAAATCGTGACACCTGACCATGAGGATGCTTTGCCAATTCTTCGTCACTCAGCTGCTCACCTCTTTGCCCAAGCGGCACGCCGTCTTTTCCCAGATATTCATTTGGGGGTTGGTCCAGCTATCGAAGATGGTTTCTATTACGATACAGACAATCAAGCAGGTCAAATTTCTAACGAAGATCTGCCGCGTATTGAAGAAGAAATGAAGAAAATTGTCAAAGAGAATTTCCCATCTATCCGTGAAGAAGTGACCAAAGATGAGGCGCGTGACATCTTCAAAAACGATCCATACAAATTGGAATTGATTGAAGAACATTCAGAAGATGAGGGGGGTCTGACCATCTATCGCCAAGGCGAATATGTCGATCTCTGCCGTGGTCCACACGTGCCATCAACGGGTCGTATCCAAGTCTTCCATTTGCTCAATGTAGCCGGTGCTTATTGGCGCGGGAACAGCGACAATGCCATGATGCAGCGTATTTACGGGACAGCTTGGTTTGATAAGAAAGATCTCAAAGCTTATCTCAAACGTTTGGAAGAAGCCAAAGAACGTGACCACCGTAAACTTGGTAAAGAGCTTGATCTCTTTATGATTTCCCAAGAAGTTGGTCAAGGTTTACCATTCTGGCTGCCAAATGGAGCAACTATCCGCCGCACACTAGAACGCTACATTGTTGATAAGGAAATCGCTGCAGGCTACCAACACGTTTACACACCGCCAATTGCCTCTGTTGATCTTTACAAGACATCTGGTCACTGGGATCACTACCGTGAGGACATGTTTCCAACCATGGACATGGGTGATGGCGAAGCCTTCGTTCTTCGTCCAATGAATTGCCCGCACCATATTGAGGTCTATAAGCACCATGTGCATTCTTATCGTGAGTTGCCAATCCGTATCGCAGAAATCGGTATGATGCACCGTTATGAAAAATCAGGTGCCCTGACTGGTCTGCAGCGTGTGCGTGAAATGTCATTGAATGACGGTCATACCTTTGTCACACCAGAGCAAATTCAAGATGAGTTTCAAAAGACACTTCAGTTGATTATTGATGTTTACGAAGATTTCAACTTGACAGATTACCGTTTCCGCCTATCCTACCGTGATCCTAAAGATACGCACAAATACTATGACAACGACGAAATGTGGGAAAATGCGCAAACCATGCTCAAAGCAGCCATGGATGACATGGAGTTGGATTATTTTGAAGCAGAAGGCGAAGCAGCTTTCTACGGTCCAAAATTGGATATTCAAGTAAAAACGGCTCTTGGTAATGAAGAAACCTTGTCAACAATCCAATTGGACTTCTTGCTTCCAGAACGCTTTGACCTCAAATATGTTGGTGCAGATGGTGAAGAACACCGTCCAGTCATGATTCACCGTGGTGTGATTTCAACTATGGAACGCTTTACCGCTATCCTGATTGAAAACTACAAGGGAGCTTTCCCAACTTGGTTGGCACCGCAACAAGTCACTGTTATTCCAATCTCAAACGAAGCTCACATTGACTACGCTTGGGAAGTCGCTAAAACGCTTCGTGACCGTGGTATCCGTGTCGAAGTGGATGAGCGCAACGAAAAAATGCAGTACAAGATTCGTGCCTCACAAACGCAAAAAATTCCTTACCAACTCATCGTTGGAGACAAAGAAATGGCAGACGGCACCGTCAACGTCCGCCGCTACGGCAGCAAAGCTACGCACACAGAAAGCATCGCAGAATTTACAGAAAACATTCTTAAAGATATTGAACGCAAGTCACGTCCAGAAGAAGACGTTAAATAAAGTAGCAGATATTATGACGAAAAAACAGGAAAACGATAATTTTCCCTGCTTTTTCGGCTCATTGTCAACTGTAGTGGGTGACTTATAACGGCTCTTTGTCAACTGTAGTGGGTGACTTATAACTAAGCACGAGAGAGAATCAGATTGGTTCTCTCTCTTTGCATGTTCAAAGCGATAAGAATTTTAGTTTTAAAGTTTTTGAAGTTTCGAAAG
>NZ_JBRUHR010000018.1:0-46763 GCF_053206925.1 Streptococcus dentiloxodontae
TCTGCTTCCGCATTGGCTTTGTCCGCTGCGGCTTTTTCAGCTACCTTAGTGTCATAGTTCGCCTTTGCAATATCGTAGGCAGCCTTGTCTTGATCGTATTGATCCTTGGCGGTGTTATATGCGGCTAACTCTTCTTGATATTTCGCTTCTGCTTCCGCATTGGCTTTGTCCGCTGCGGCTTTTTCAGCTACCTTAGTGTCATAGTTCGCCTTTGCAATATCGTAGGCAGCCTTGTCTTGATCGTATTGATCCTTGGCGGTGTTATATGCGGCTAGTTCTTCTTGATATTTCGCTTCTGCTTCCGCATTAGTTTTGTCCGCCGCGGCTTTTTCAGCTACTTTAGTATCATAGTTCACTTTTGCAATATCGTAGGCGGCCTTGTCTTGGTCGTATTGAGCCTTGGCGGTGTTATAAGCAGCCAACTCTTCTTGATATTTCGCTTCTGCTTCCGCATTGGTTTTGTCCGCCGCAACCTTTTCAGCTACCATAGTATCATAGTTCGCTTTTGCAATATCGTAGGCGGCCTTGTCTTGGTCGTATTGAGCCTTGGCAGTGTTATATGCGGCCAACTCTTCTTGATATTTCGCTTCTGCTTCCGCATTGGCCTTATCCGCCGCGGCTTTTTCAGCTACCTTAGTGTCATAATTTGCCTTTGCAATATCGTAGGCAGCCTTGTCTTGGTCGTATTGAGCCTTGGCGGTGTTATATGCGGCCAACTCTTCTTGATATTTCGTTTCTGCCTCCGCATTGGCTTTGTCCGCCGAAGCTTTTTCAGCTACCTTAGTGTCATAGTTCGCTTTTGCAATATCGTAGGCGGCCTTATCCTGATCATATTGAGCCTTAGCAGTGTTATATGCGGCCAACTCTTCTTGATATTTCGCTTCTGCCTCCGCGTTGGCTTTGTCCGCCGCGGCCTTTTCAGCTACTTTAGTATCATAGTTTGCCTTTGCAATATCGTAGGTAGCCTTATCTTGGTCGTATTGAGCCTTGGCGGTGTTATAAGCGGCCAACTCTTCTTGATATTTCGCTTCTGCCTCCGCATTAGCTTTGTCCGCCGCCGCTTTTTCAGCTACCTTAGTATCATAGTTTGCTTTTGCAATATCGTAGGCAGCCTTGTCTTGGTCGTATTGAGCCTTGGCCGTATCATAGGCGGCTTTTGCAATATCATAAGCGGCTTTGTCTTGGTTATACTTAGCTTGTGCTTCAGCATTTGCTTTATCAGCAGCAGCTTTTTCGGCTACTTTAGCATCATAAATCGCCTTGTCTTGGTCATACTTAGCCTTTTCGGCAGCATACTGTTTCTTAGACATTTGATAATCTGACACTACCGAATTAATCTTGTCTGCTTGTTCTCTGTTATCAGCAGCGGCTGCTTCCGCTGATGGTTGTTGTTGAGGAGCAGTTTCTTCAACTTGAACGCCTTCCTTTTCAGCGGACGCTTTGGCCTCCTCCAAACTGCTGTTTGTAACAGTACTAGTTGTAACAGTGGCATCACTAGTTTCCAAAGTACTAACAAGACTTGTTTGTGTTGTGTCAGTTGTTGTAGTGGATTGGGTTATAGATTCATCCGTTATGGCCGCATCACCTTCATTATAAGTTACCACATTAGAAGTTGTTTCTGCGGTTGTTGTTTCGTCAGCTTTAGTACTAGTGACACCAAATGTCAGCATCGCTGTCCCTAAAAGAACAGAAGCCACACCAAAACTATACTTTCTAATTGAGAAACGTTGAGATTCTTTCTTCCCCATGTCTGTTAGCCCTCTTTTTTAGATAAATTAGTTTATATCTTATATTTTAACATTTTATTATTTTCTGTCAATTATTATAACCATTAGAAATATTCTTTTTTGATTTCTGTTAGAGATTCCAGTATTAAATAAATTTACAAAATTCTCCTCTATATTTTAGAATAATAGCGCAGCTCCAAATCACAAATTTTTATAAAAATATGTCATATATAATTGACACATTTTTGTGAACTTGTTATATTATACATGTCATATATATATGACATGTAAAAGGTAGGTGATTTTTCAATGAATAGAGTCAAAGAATACCGTAAGCAAATCGGTCTTTCACAATTAGCTTTGGCTCGTCAGGTCGGGGTAGCTAGACAGACTATCAATCTTATTGAAAATGCTAAATACAATCCGTCGCTTGACTTATGTATCAAATTGGCAGAAAGTTTGGAGACTGATTTAAATTCCCTTTTTTGGGAAACGAGATAAAGGCAAGGAGGTCTAATATGAAATCAAAAAATAACGAAAGCTTTGGACAAAAATTACTTAAACGATTCTATGGAACACAACAGTTAGATGAATATCGTGAAAAAGAGTTACATCGTATC
This sequence comes from Streptococcus dentiloxodontae, assembly GCF_053206925.1. Taxonomy (NCBI): domain Bacteria; kingdom Bacillati; phylum Bacillota; class Bacilli; order Lactobacillales; family Streptococcaceae; genus Streptococcus; species Streptococcus dentiloxodontae. The sequence continues at coordinate 2,348 of NZ_JBRUHR010000018.1, forward strand.
AACAGCCACATACTCATGTCTGTTTGGTGGTTTATGCTTATAATGGATGTTGTGTTTGTTTTTATGATTCAAAAAAATCCTGAAACAACAGCTTGGGTGATGTTAACAACTAATCTCATCATTTATTGCTTCGCTATTCCTTTAGCCAGCCTCATCCCATCCTATCACCTCAAAATCATTGGCACCGAGGTTGAAGAAAAGGAGTTTATCCCTGCTCGCAAAAAAATGAGAAAAATTGCTATCTTCGTGGGAATCTTTTGGGGCTTCTTTATGTATATTTTCTTCTCTCTTTTTTACTGGTGGCAAGGCGAAAGTTTTATAGATGCTTTTCTTAATCTATGGCAAATAATTTTATGGACCATTGGCGGTTTCTTATTTGGATTTTTAATGTGGTTCCTCATGCGTTCTAAACTCAAAAAAGCCGATGAAGAATAAGTCTTTGAAAAAAGCGGAGCTTATTGAAAAATAGGTTGGGACAAAAAGTCCAACCTATTTAATTAGAGTTCGTTTTATCATCATAAGGCAACGGTTAGGACTCAAAACGTCCAGTTGATGATTTGAGGTAAACAAGTGGCTTTAGCTAACCTAGAGTTTCCCTGCACAGTTCACCAGGCACTGAAGTGCCATCAACCACTGTTGAATGGCAATTTCGTTCGCATTTCACGCTCTTGACCTGATCTAATTGATATCAAAATTCACTTGACTTTATCTGCCAGTTCAAAAAGTTCCCGAATCTTTTGAGCTATGCGAGGGTGGGGTTAAAAGGTCTGGGAGATCTTTTTAATCGGAAGGCAAAACTTGCGAAGTAAATATCAAAAACAGTCTAGGGATAGACTGTTTCAGATCAGTAAGTAAAAATAACATTTTACCGATGAACTCTTTTGTTAGTTGCTGAATTCTTTCCTACTCCCTTTTTATTTATCACATTAACGATTATCAATAGTCTCTGGATAAAGATCATGGTTAAAGAGACGATGCTCCGCCATTTTTTCATATTTCGTGTTGGGCTTTCCATAGTTGTAATAAGGATCAATAGACAAGCCACCGCGTGGAGTAAATTTTCCCCAAACCTCTAAATAACGTGGCTGCAAGAGTTCCACCAAATCCTTACCAATGGTATTGATACAATTTTCATGAAAATCACCATGATTACGGAAACTAAAAAGATAAAGTTTGAGTGATTTGGACTCCACACAGAGTTTATCAGGAATATAAGACAAGTAAATCGTTGCAAAATCAGGCTGTCCTGTCATGGGACAAAGCGAAGTAAATTCTGGACAGTTGAATTTTATGAAATAATCGTTGGCTGTATGACGGTTATCGAAAGCCTCCAAAATTTCGGGTGTGTAATCAAAAATATAAGGTGCTGACTGATTGCCAAGCAGGGTCAAATTTTTCATTTCTTGAGATTGAGACATCAAACTCCCCTTTCATTATCGTAAAGTAAGGTATGAAGCTGAGGCAATACTCTGACATTGCCCCAGTCATCATCAGCTGCCACACGTTCCCAGAGTTCTTTTAGGCGAGATAGCTGAGCCGATACAATAGTGCCGTCTGCCTTTGGCTCAGGATTGCCGGCAGAAAGGTAAAGAACGTCAGGATTATAGCGTCGCTGAATAGCTTTAGCAAACGTCAAATCTGCTTCGTCAAAAACAGGAACTTTAAAGGTAACCTTATCTGAATCCAGTTGACTGACGATGAAATCCAAAGTTTCTAGATTGACATCCATTTTAGCGGAAGGCGGTTTAGGGCTTAGAGTCACCTGATCAATAGCGCGCAGCCACTCCTGCCACCTAGAACCTTGTGTTTCAACAGCTAAGGTTACACCACGCGCTTTTAGTTTATTGACCAGCTCTGCCATATTGGCTGCCAAAAGACAAGGATTGCCGCCAGATAAGGTCACATAATCGTACTTGCCAAGTTTGTCCAATTCGGCAATAACCTCGTCAGAGGTCATTCGTATTGGTTTTTCGCTGCCATCCCAAGTAAAAGCTGAATCACACCAAGCACAATGATAATCACAGCCAGCCGTTCGTACAAACATGGTTTTCTGCCCAATAGCCCTGCCTTCCCCTTGAAAAGTCGGACCAAAAATTTCAAGAATCGGAAGTTTCAAAACACGCTCTCTAGTCATTTAAACACTCTCTTCTAAATTCTGCAAAGGCACTCGCCGTCTCATAAAGACGCACGTATTCCAAACGAAGACTCTGTTTTTGAGGTAAATGCTGCGCTATTTCTTGGAAAATCCAATAAACCATATTTTCAGCTGTGGTATTCATGTAAGGGAGACTTTCATTAAGATAACGATGATCTAATCTGGGCTCCAGATGCTTTTTGTAAATCGCTTTTAAATCACCAAAATCAAGTACCATCCCGCGCTCGTCTAAAAAACCAGACACAGCAATCTCAAGACGATAAGTATGGCCATGAAGAGATTTGCATTTGCCTTCATAGTTAAAAAGATGATGCGCTGCATCAAAATGAAATTCTTTTGATACCATGGTACGATGAGGATTATAAATTAAGGAAGCGCCGCTTTCCTGAATAATTTCCCTAGGAGCAAAATACATGATTAGTTTCCTTTCTTCTGGCTGAGGTATTTGTCTAATCCAGCCTGACGCAGACGACAAGCAGGGCAGTGTCCACAACCTGATCCTACGATACCATTGTAGCAGGTCAAGGTCTTCTGACGCACAAAATCAAATTGCCTAAGCTCATCCGCCAAAGCCCATGTTTCAGCCTTGTTCAGCCACATGAGCGGTGTCTGAATAACAAAATGATAATCCATGGCAAGATTGAGCGTAACATTGAGCGATTTAACAAAGCTATCACGGCAATCTGGGTAGCCTGAAAAATCAGTTTCGCAAACACCCGTTACGATATCTGTAATCCCAAGCTGTTTTGCCAAGACAGCTGCAAAAGATAAGAAAAGATGGTTGCGGCCGTCAACAAAAGTATTGGGAACCTGTCCCTCCTCTTGCTCAATGTCCATATCGGATGTCAAAGCATTTTCGGTTAGTTGACCAAGAAGGCTCATATCCAGCAGGTGATTTTTGACCCCAACTTCTGCAGCAATAGTTTTAGCCACCTCAATTTCCAGCGCATGTCTTTGACCATAAGAAAAGGTTACTGTTTCAACATGCTCATAATGGTTCAAGGCCCAAAAAAGACAAGTTGTTGAATCTTGGCCACCACTGAAAACAACCAAGGCCGATTGACGTTTCATGATTCCTCCTAAGGGTTTGGGCAAGAAAAAAACTCCTAGTTTTTCTAGGAGCACATAATCGCCATTATGGTTTTTTTTAGCGATGGCTTCTCCCAAACATCGATAATTTATTTTCTCTAGTTTAGCACAGTTTCTAAAAAATAGCAAAGCAGATTAGCATCAGAACGTATTATAACATCCACCATTTACTTAAGCTGTTTCTTAAAAAATTCCAATTCTGCTTTAGCAACAGAAAAATCAGATAAAGGAGGACTCACCTTGCAAAGCACTCCTTCTTCTGTATGGGCAATAAAAGTATTGAACTTATTGTTTGACAAATTTTTTTCCCCCATAATCCGAAGCTCTTTTTCATAAAGAGTTGTTGCTTTTATTAATTTTTGGTGATAAAAAGCGATAAAGCCTCTTAAAAAAGTATCACCAAAAAAAGCAAGTTTTGTTTTGATAAACTTATGCAACAATCTGGGATTCTCGCTTTCTAGGCGCCGTACTTTCTTATAGCTATCATAGTCCCCCTGATCTAAAAAATACTGCCCCAGCTCTAAAGAATTAATTGTCAGTTGAGAAGAAACATAATTTTGTATCAATTTCAAACGCATCTGAACAATAGATTCTCCTTCTTGCAAAAATCGTTCTTGGAGGATCTCTGGTTTTAGGCTATCTCCCTTTTTAAAAAGAACCGCTCTATCATCATTAATGACCAAACAAAATCTAGGAAAATCTTCCCATTGTTCAAGATGCATAGTCAACCTCTTTCAGCTTGTTCTCCCTTTTCCCTGTCTCTTCCTCTTTTTGGAAGAACTTCTGGGTGCTTTTTAGCATAATCTTTCAATGATTTCTGAACAGCTTTATGCTCCTCCATAGTTAGACCCGAACCCGATGGCGCCATTTTATCTGACCTTATCTGACTCTGCTTTGTCTTTGCCTCTGAGACTGTATGAGTTTCTGGAAGCTTTCTGGAATCCTGAACTGCCTGTACTTGCTCTCCTTCTCTTGAAAGTATTTTTTTAGGCTGTGTTCCGCTTTCAGGTGAAGACAAAGGCGATTTCCCTTTAGAAGCTGCGGCGGTCTGTTCTGCTCTTATTGGTTCTGTACGGTCTGCAGTTTTCTCTGCTGTTCTAGTTAGTTCTTGATCTCTTGATAAGGCAAGGCTTCCTTGTTCCCTATCATTTTGTAAAGAGAGTAAAGAAGCTTCTAAATAAGCCGCTCGGCTGTAACTAGCCACTTGTCCTTGACAATCCAATACCTGACCCCGTTCATTATGCTGCCAATTGGATAAAGCATGATAAGAACTGGTAATGACAACGGGATTGAAAAGTCCTTCTGACGCCTTGACACGGTGGGCTGATTGGGTTCGATTCCCAGTAATACCGCCAATAGGATCATAAGGATTGCGATAATTGAGAAACTGATCAGAGTGTTCACGCATATACTGTAATTCATCACGGCTGATCATACGGTGGATATCAGGACCATTGTAACCGATATTTTGATACCCTTCTTTTAGAGCAACATACATAGCTAATGATTCACCGAGAGAATGACCAGTCGTTGTAAAGTGAGCATCAGGGTAAATTTGTTTAACTTCCCGAGCAAAAGCCAGAGCTGTCTTAGCCTGCGATTCAGTTTGATGTCCTGTAAAAGGAATGGGAACTGACAGCAAACGCTTATATCCTGTTTGAAGTGTCTCTGTTTTCCCAATTCCGATCATCTGCAAATCCGTATCCACATCATGCTTATCCTTAAAATTTGTTCCTGCATAAGCTAGAACAATCTCACTGGTATCCGCTTTTCCATTAACAACAGGGGCAACCGCCATAGCCTGCATGCCATTAAAAGGATGATCTTCTGTTTTGAGGACTTGGAATATATTTTCCGTAGTCTCATCTTCTATAATACTATTTTGTACAACCACTTCTTGAAGCTTTTCTCGTGCCATTTGAGGTTCTACATTATAAACGCTTTCCGCTATTTTAGCATAACTACTATCTTCAATCATTTGAATAACCTCTTTCAAATGAGTAAATTACTGTAATATCACGTAAAGAGATATCGGATATATTTAATTTCTTTATTCTTCTGTCCAGCTTAAAACTACCAGGATGATAGGTTGAACTACTCAAACTACTGATACTTTCCACATTACCTAAAGAAAAAGAAATCCTACTATCACCATTAACTAGCACAGTTGTACCCCAGTAGCCGGTCTTCTTAGAATATCCCCAACCCATAAACGCTATTTCCCGAACATTCTCATACTTACTGACAATATATTTTGCCAATTCAGTTTCTATCTTCTTAAACTGATCATCTGATATTTTTTTCATAATAAGTTTCCTTCTTTCATTAGCATAATTACTGGTTTGTATAATAGATCACTTTAATATTAGCTGCCTTATTGAATTACTAGACTTCTTGTATGCCTTGAACTCTATAGATGAATTGTTGGAAATACGAATTCCTCCATTTAGATTATCCTCCTTAGATATATTATACTTATCATCAACTATTATTCTCCAAGTTCCTAGTTTACTATTTCTTTAGAATTCACTATATTGAACCTTAATAGGTAATACGAACTTCACTTAAATCTACTTCTAAATCATCAGCCAAATCACGCATTCTCTCAATGGATTTAAAACGATTAATAGGGTTAAGCCCTAAAACATCTGTTCCATCATTGAATTTCTCAAAATTCTCGGTGTCTATAGTAGTTACTAATCCGGTATCATTGTTTAATTCCAATGATAACAAATAAAAGCATGTTTTTGAATCTCTGCTAAACTCTATAAATTTTACAGAAGTAATAGGATCGTATCCTCTAATAATTCTTTTTACAATATTATCCTGTTGTTCTTTGGTTAACTTAGGTTTGCGGTTAAATAGCATGTTATCTCCTTACTTAATATTAATGATTTCTATCCATATTATACTTTGATATTTTCTTCCCCAATTTTCTAATTATTTGCGACCAGTGTATCAGTTTTTCACAGTGTTGTCAAAATACAAAATATTATTTTAAAAGGATGATCTTCTGTTTTAAGGACTTGGAATATATTTTCCGTAGGCTCTTCTTCTATAATACTATTTTGTACAACTACTTCTTGAAGTTTTTCTCGTGCCCTTTTAGGCTCTACATTATAAACACTTCCCGCTATTTTAGCATAACTACTATCTTCAATCATTTGAATAGCCTCTTTCAAATGAGTAAACTACTGTAACACCACGTAAAGAGATATCAGATATATTTAACTTTTGTATTCTTCTGTCCAGCTTAAAACTATCAGGATGATAGGTTGAACTACTCAAACTACTGATACTTTCCACATTACTTAAAGAAAAAGAAATCCTATTATCGCCGTTAACTAGCACAATTGTGCCCCAATAGCCGGTTTTCTTAGAATATCCCCAACCCGTAAACGCTATTTCTCGAACATTCTCATACTTACTGACAATATATTTTGCCAATTCAGTTTCTATCTTCTTAAACTGATCATCTGACATTTTTTTCATAATGTACCTTTCTGTCATTGATATCACATCTGTAAATCCGTATCCACATCACGCTTATCCTTAAAATTTGTTCCTGCATAAGCTAGAATAATCTCACTGGTATCCGCTTTTCCATTAACAACAGGGGCAACCGCCATAGCCTGCATACCATTATTTGTATTATTAGCTAGTTCAGAAATGATTTGATAACTTTGTGATAATCCCTTTATATCAATTGAATTTATGATTGTTTCTTCTTTCGGTGTAAATAATTTCTCTTTTTTTCCACTATCCACCCAGTATGATATGTCTGCAATATATCTATAATCCTGATCAGTTATCATCATTTTATCTTTTCCAATAATTTATTGTTAAATTTTGAACATCTCCTTCACAATCCTTTCTTTTTAAGGTTATATAGTCACTTCCATATCCCCATACAGTTGCTTCCTGCACATTCTCACAGCCGCAGTTACTTTCCAATTCGTGTTCTTATCCATAATATCTGCTTCCCGTAAAATCTTTAGGAGTACTGGGGCTTGCATAAAATGCAATCTCAAATATCTCGTTCCCATTAGGAGTTATATATTTTGAAGAAAATTCTTCTGCTATTTCTTTTTCTATAAGCCTATCTTGTTTCGCTTTTGTTTTGAACCAATTTATCATTATTATTTCTCCTATAACTGCAATACTAAACTAAATCAACGATTCATTAATTTCTTTTTTATATAGAATTACATGATGGTAGTAATATGAATATATTTATATTTATCAATATCATAAACTTGATTAACTAGATAACCATATTCTTTATCAATAAACATTATATGATTATCACTCTGATTAATACGTTGACCGATTCCAATTTATTCTGACTGTCCCAATAGCTAACAGTGATTTACCAATCTCAACCCTCTAAATATTTGATGTCTATGTTATTATTTAAGAGACAATTTTTTAATTCCTTGAATTGACTTATCAGCTAATTTGATAGCTTATTTTGAGTCTAACAAGTTCTAAAATAGTTGTCAAACAGCTATATTGCTCTCATTTAGTTTTTTATATTATTAATAAAAAAGTCTCCAAAAATGAAGACTTTTTGTTCTTATTTTGATTTGATGTAGTTGACACCATCAGCTTTAGGAGCAACTGCCTTTCCAAAAAAGGCTGCTAAAACAATGATAGTCAATACATATGGGGCGATTTGCAAATAAACGGAAGGAATTTCTTTTAACCCTGGGATTTGACTTCCGATAATAGCCAGAGATTGTGACAATCCAAAGAATAAACTTGATAGCATGGCACCAATAGGGTTCCAACGGCCAAAAATCATGGCAGCAAGTGCAATGAAACCTGGACCCGCGATAGTAGTCACAGCAAAGTTGTTTGAAATAGATTGCGCATAAACAGCTCCGCCAATTCCCCCAAAGAAACCGGAAATCATGACGCCGTAATAACGCATGAGATAAACATTGATTCCCAGTGTGTCTGCCGCTTGCGGATGCTCACCAACCGAACGCAGACGAAGGCCAAATCGGGTTTTAAAAATGATAAACCAAGACAAAATGGATACCAAAATGGCCACATAAGCAATTACAGAAATATTGGTAAAGAAAATTTGCCCAATAATTGGAATGTCCTTAAGACCAGAAATACTGATACGGTTAAAGGAATACTTGATTGTGTCAGTCTGCCCTTTTCCATAAAGGACGTCACAGAGGAATACTGCAAGAGATGGTGCAATCAAATTCAAGACAGTCCCTGAAACAACATGATCTGCCTGCCAATTAATAGTAGCAACAGCATGAATGAGTGAATAAACAATTCCAATCACACCTGCCACTAAAACAGCAATCCAAGGTGTTGCTTTCCCAAAAGTATCTGCAAATGAAATATTGACAACTACCCCAACGAAAGCACCGATAACCATGATGCCTTCAAGACCCACGTTTACAATTCCCCCACGTTCAGAGAAAGTACCACCGATTGAGGTGAAAATCAGCGGTGCTGAATAAACCAACATGGAAGTCACCAAAAGGGCAATGATTTGTATAAATGACATTAGTTCTTGCCTCCTTCCGCTGCTTTTTTCTGACGCGGCTTAACAAAGCGGCGAATAATATAGTCTGCACCAACAAAGAAGATGATTAAAGCAGACACCACATCAATGATTTCTGACGGAACACCAATCATTCCGGATTTTCCAACGGAAAGAATGGCATAAAGAAGGGCAGCAAATGGGATTCCAATAGCACTGTTAGTTGCCAGAAGCGCAACAGCCATTCCATCCCAGCCAATGCTGAGCGAACTTGATTGTACATAAGCATTTTCAAATGTTCCAAGACCTTCTACTGTTCCTCCCAGACCAGCAAGAGCTCCTGAGATAATCATAGAAATGACAATGATACGTTTAGCATTCATCCCAGCATATTCAGAGGCATTAGGGTTGAGTCCGACAGCTGTAATTTCAAAACCTGTACTTGTCTTTTTCATCAAAAACCAGATAAGAAAAACTGCCGCAAGTGCCAGAAAGATTCCTAGGTTCATACGTGAATGATGCGTTAAATTCGATAACCATTCTGTTTGATAGGAAGCCGCCTCAGAAACTTTGTTTGTTGCAGATGACGAACGCAAGAGGTCTTTTGCAAAAACATTTTGAAGAAGGTAATTAGATGTGTACAAAATAATGTAGTTCATCATGATAGTGACAATAACTTCACTCGTTCCTAAAAAGGCACGTAATATACCTGGAATAGCACCAGCAATTCCTCCAGCAACTAAACCAATTAAAACAGTACAGATAAATAAAACTGCTTTAGGTAAGTCAGGGAAGGACAGGGCAAACCAAACAGAAGCTGTCCAGCCCGCTAAAGCTTGTCCCGGCAGCCCAACATTGAAGAAACCAGCCCTAGAAGCAACCGAAAAGCCAAGTGCAATTAGAATGAGCGGCCCCATGGCACGAAAAATTTCTCCGATATTTTTAGCAGAACCAAAGGCTGTGCTAAACAAGTCATAATAGGCCCAATAAGGATCATAACCGAAGGCCAGCATGATAACAGCCCCAAGCAGCATACCTGCCAAAACAGCAATTAACGGAACTGCCCAGATTTGTATTTTTTTAGACATTTGCAGCCTCCTTTTCCACAGAACCGCCAGCCATGAGAATACCTAATTCTTGCTTGGTAGTCTCAGCTGGATCAACAATGCCTTGAATACGACCATCATGAATAACTGCAATACGGTCAGACAGGTCTAAAATCTCATCCAATTCAAAACTAACAACAACAACTGCTTTTCCCTTATCACGCTCTTCTATTAGGCGTTTACGAATATATTCAATAGCACCAACATCTAAACCGCGGGTTGGCTGACTGACAATTAGAAGATCTGGATTGCGATCAATTTCACGTGCAATGACAGCTTTTTGCTGATTACCACCTGAAAGTTCTCCACCAGCAATAAGTTCACTGGCACCGCGCACATCAAACTCTTCCATTAGCTGGCGCGCTTTCTTATTGATAACATTGTAATTAAGAATGCCGTTTTTAGAATTAGGTTCTTTATAATAGGTTTGCAAGGCCATATTTTCAGCAACTGTCAATTCTAAAATCATCCCATCACGATGGCGATCCTCCGGAATGTGTCCGACACTTAGCTCTGTAATCTGCCGTGTTGACAAATGGCTGACCTCTTTGCCTTTAATACTGATATTGCCTGATTTCACCTTACGCATACCCGTAATAGCTTCAATAAGCTCTGTTTGGCCATTGCCATCAATTCCTGCAATCCCAACGATTTCACCCGCATGTACATCCAATGATAGATTTTTCACAGCAGGCACACCGCGATTCTCATTGACAACTAATTTTTGAATCACCAAAACTTTTTCCTTTGGCTGTGCTGCTTTCTTTTCTGTTTTAAAAGAAACAGAACGTCCAACCATCATCTCAGCAAGATCTGCATTGCTAGCTCCTTCAATGGAAACTGTCTCAATAGACTTTCCACGGCGAATAACCGTGACACGGTCAGCAACCGCTCGAATTTCATCTAATTTATGAGTAATGAGAATAATGGATTTTCCTTCTTTAGTCAAGGACTTCATAATGGTCAGCAGTTCTTCAATTTCAGCAGGGGTCAAAACGGCTGTTGGCTCATCAAAGATCAAAATATCAGCTCCGCGATAGAGTGTTTTTAGAATTTCCACACGTTGCTGAGCACCTACAGAAATATCAGATACTTTAGCATTAGGATCAACAGCTAGCCCATAGCGTTCAGATAATTCCTTGATTTCCTTAGCAGCCTGCTTCAAATTCAAAACACCGCCAGCACTGGTCGTCTCTGTTCCTAAAATAATATTCTCAGCAACAGTAAAAGCTTCAACCAACATAAAATGCTGATGAACCATTCCAATTCCCAGTTGCGTTGCTTTGGTGGGAGAAGAAATAGCAACGGATTGACCATTGACCAAAATCTCACCTGAAGTTGGTTGCAAAAGACCGGCAAGCATATTCATAAGAGTTGATTTGCCAGCACCGTTTTCACCAAGCAGAGCATGAATTTCACCCTTTTTGACTTGCAAATCTATCTGATCATTAGCTATAAAATCACCAAATTTTTTAGTAATTTGGCGCATTTCAATGACAGGTTCTGTTGTCATAAGTGTAGGTTTTCCTTTCGATTTTTGACCTATTTTTTTATGTCAGTAAAGCCAAATAGAAGACTAGTTAGCTTTACCGAGATAAAAACTTATCTTATCTCAGAAAAAGAGAGTCTGAAATATCATCTTTTCAGGCTCCCTTCTTTTCTTCTTAAGCGTTAAACTTATTTAACACCATCATCAACAGTAATTTTACCATCAATAATATCTTGTTTGGCTTGATTAACAGCTGATTTAATATCATCTGACAAATCGTCTGTTACGATATCAACGCCACCGTCTTTAAGGCCATAAGTTGTTGTTTTGTTGCCTTCGAAGTCTTCGCCATCAAGCTGTGCATTGGCAATATCTTTAACCACAGTACCAACTTCTTTGATAGTTGATGTCAAAGTAGAGGTAGATTCTTTACCATCTGCAGAAGTATAAGCACCTTCTTTTTTCTGATCACGGTCAACACCGATAACCCAAACCTTATCTTCACTGTCAGCATCAAGTGCTGAATTAATTTCAGCAGCCTGTGTAAAGACGCCCGTACCAGAACCGCCAGCAGCATGATAAATAACATCTACACCTGATGAATACATTGTTGCTGCAATCGTTTTACCTTTGGCAGCATCCGAATAAGACTCAACATATTCTGTTTGTACTTCAATTGATGGGTTAACTGAAGCAACACCAGCTTTGAATCCTGTTTCAAAACGTGTGATAGTGTCAGAAGTCATTCCGCCGACAAAGCCAACTTTACCTGTTTTAGACTGCTTCGCTGCGGCAATACCAGCAAGGTAGGCACCTTCATTATCAGCAAAAAGAACGCTGGCAACATTATCTTGTCCTTCAATTGTGTCATCAATAATGACATAATTAACATCTTCATTTTCTGAAGCAGCATCAGAAACCGCATCATGTAATTGGTAACCAATACCAAAAATCAAGTTATAGCCTTTATCAGAAGCTGACGACAAGTTTGTAGCGTACTGTGATTCGTCATCTGATTGGAAATAAGTGTAGTCCGTATCCTTTTTCAAATCATTTTCTTCACCCCACGCTTGCAGACCTTCCCAAGCTGACTGATTAAATGATTTGTCATCAACACCGCCGGTATCCGTAATGATAGCTGCTTTAACAGCAGACTCTGATGATGATTTGCTGTTACGCGAACACGCTGCAAGACCAATTACCGCAACAGCAGCAAGGCCCAAACCAATAAATTTCTTGTTCAATTTCATCTTGAACAGTCCTCCTCAATAAACTAGCAAGTAAACCTGCTTTTTCAAAAAATCTTCCAGACTAGTTAACGTCTGTAAAAGAGTATGGTAACAACTCCCCGACTGTCATCTCGACTGTCGATTTATCTTTGGCAATCAATATCACCTTAGAATCAGGGTTAAAAAACTCCACCATAACCTGACGGCAAGCTCCGCATGGAGAGATAGGTTCTTGTGTCTCGCCAAAAACAGCCAAAGCAGCGAAATCGCGATAACCTTCTGAAACTGCCTTAAAAATAGCCGTTCGCTCTGCACAATTAGTTAAGCCGTAAGAAGCATTTTCAACATTGCAGCCATTATAGATGTTACCGTTTTGTGTTAAAAGCGCAGCTCCCACCTTGAAATGTGAATAGGGAACATAAGCCTGTTCAGAAGCACTGACAGCTGCCTCTATCAGCTCTGCTTTTTCAATAGCCGCCATCTGAAATTTGACCTTCCATAATAGCTATACCAGCAGATGTACCAATGCGTGATGCTCCAGCTTCTATAAAAGCTTTGGCATCCTCATAAGAACGTGCACCGCCTGCAGCTTTGACTCCCATATCTGGTCCAACGGTCTGACGCATAAGCTTGACATCCTCAATTGTCGCACCACCCGTTGAAAAACCTGTTGAAGTCTTGACAAAATCTGCACCCGCAGCTTGTGCTAGCTCACATGCTTTAACTTTTTCTGCATTTGTCAAAAGGCAAGTCTCAATAATAACTTTGACAAGAGCATCTTTGGCAGCGTCAACAACTGCTTCAATATCTTTTTGCACTTGGTCATAAAAGCTTGACTTGAGAGCACCAATATTGATAACCATATCAACTTCATCAGCTCCATTTTCCACTGCATTTGAAGCTTCATAAGCCTTAACAGCTGATGACGTTGCTCCCAATGGAAAGCCAATAACTGTACAAACATTGACAGAACTTTCTGCCAACTGCTCTGCAGCTAACTCCACCCAGTATGGATTAACACAAACAGAAGCAAACTCGTAACGCTTTGCTTCTTCAATTAAAGCCAAAATCTCTTCTTTACTTGCTTGTGGTTTTAAAAGGGTATGATCAATATAGTGATTCAGCGTCATCATGACTCCATTTCTAATTACCAAAGACACCTATGAAATCACCGTTAAGATTTCTTTAGGTTTTAAACATACATTGTTTATAATAACATAATTTTCAAATTCTGTAATCATTTTTTGGCTTAATTTTTCATTAGAAAAAATCGTCGCAACTGTGTCTCCAACAGCTACCTCATCTCCTACCTTTTTGTCAAAAACGATGCCCGTTTCATAATCCAGTTCTTCACCCTTAACCGCCCGGCCAGCTCCAAGTTTCATGGCATATTTTCCGATAGTCATAGCCGGAAGCTCCGAGATATAGCCAGATTTTTTAGCAATGATTTTGGTTGCAAAAGCTGCGTTGCTGTCACGATAAAGGTCAGTGAGATCACCACCTTGAGCAGTCACTAACGCTTCAAATTTCGCAAGTGCTTTGCCTCCGATTAGATGTTCCTTAATTAATTGTAAACTCACTTGCTTCTCCGCCAGAGATAAAAGAAGCTGCGCTAAATCAATAATAAAGTCGGTCAAATCAGCTCTGCCTTTACCTCTCATAACATCTAAAGCTTCTAAAATCTCAAGCCGATTGCCCACCGCACGTCCTAAAGGCTGACTCATATCTGTGATAACGGCAACGGTCTCTCGGCCAACTGCTCTTCCCAAGTCAACCATAGTTTTTGACAGCTTTTCTGCATCAGCCAGATTTTTCATAAAAGCTCCCTGACCAACTGTCACATCCAGCAAAATTTTATCGGCGCCAGCCGCAATTTTCTTGGACATGACTGAGCTTGCAATTAGCGGAATAGAATCTACTGTCGCCGTTACATCACGCAAAGCATAGAGAAGTTTATCAGCTTTAACTAGATGTTCGGATTGACCGATTAAAGCAATACCAATGGTTTTAACCTGCTGAATAAATTCTTCCTTGGTTCGCTCTATTTGATAGCCTTTGATAGCTTCTAATTTATCAAGAGTACCGCCAGTATGTCCTAGACCACGACCGCTCATTTTAGCCACAGGTACACCAAAACTGGCCAACAAAGGCATCAAAATCAAGGTCACCTTGTCGCCAACACCACCAGTTGAATGCTTATCAACCTTGATTCCTGGAATACTTGAGAGATCATATTCTTCGCCGGACTTAACCATCTCATTTGTCAAATCATGAGTTTCCCGCAAAGACATCCCCTGATAATAGATGGCCATTGTCAAGGCCGACATTTGATAGTCTGGAATTGTTCCAGCCACATAGCCTTGAATAAGGTAGGCAATCTCCTCTGCAGAGAGCTCTGCACCATCACGTTTTTTCTCAATTAAATCAACTGTTCTCATAGTTTTTCACTCTGGATAATATAATAGCCCTTATCTTTTTTTATAATGGCTGCATTGCCAAAGACCGACTCCATCTTAGCCTTGGCAGACGGTGCTCCTTGTTTTTTTTGGATGACAATTGTCAAACTGCCTTTCGGATTAAGAAAATTAATAGACTTTTCAATAATCTCATGAACGACTTGTTTGCCTGCACGAATTGGAGGGTTTGAGATAATATAATCAAAAGTTCCCGTTACTTGATTGTAGATGTTAGACTGATAAATATCAGCCTTAACATCATTTCGTTCAGCATTCTTCTTGGCAAGTTCAACAGCTCTGCTATTAATATCAACCATAGTCGAATGAACCCTTTGAACTTTGGACAATGAAATCCCCAGCGGACCATAGCCGCAGCCGACATCAAGCAAGCTTTTCCCTTTTTTCAAATCAAGAGCGTTCAAAAGCACTTGACTGCCATAATCAACCATTTTTTTTGAAAAAACACCTGCATCTGTGTAAAAACGAAAATCCTGTCCCAAGAGCGTTACAGATAAATCATGAATATCATGATCAGCGTCCGGATTTTCAGCATAATACATTTTTGACATTTTATTACTCTTTTCCTATCAGACTCTTTGTTTATTTTACCATAGGAACAACTTTTCTTCTAGAGGTCTGAAAATGGTTCCAAAATACAGAATTTTCATGCTATAATAGTGACATGTTGAATGAATTTATTAATTTTGATCTTATTTCAAGAAGCGATTGGCAGCGTCTGCACCAAAAAACGACACCTCTGTTAACTGAAAAAGAACTGGAGGCTATCCGCAGCCTTAACGATAAGATTTCCATACAAGATGTCAATGATATCTATCTTTCTTTGATTAATCTGATTCGTATCTATAAAAAAACAGCCGAAGATCTAAGCTTTTCCAAATCGATTTTTCTGCAAAAAAACAGTCAATTCCGACCTTTTATCATTGGTATATCGGGATCTGTTGCAGTGGGAAAGTCAACAACAAGCCGGCTCCTGCAGCTTCTTTTAACCCGAACATTTAAAAATAGCAAGGTCAAGTTAGTCACAACAGATGGCTTTCTCTATCCTAATAAGACTTTAATTGAACAGGGGATTCTCAACCGTAAAGGTTTTCCCGAGAGCTATGATATGCCTCGTCTCATTAATTTTTTGGATACTGTTAAAAATGGCGAAGCCACTGAAATCCCAATCTATTCGCATGAAATTTATGACATTGTTCCTAATCATACTGAACGCATTGACAGCCCTGACTTCTTAATTGTTGAAGGAATTAACGTTTTTCAAAATCCTCATAATCAGCGTCTCTATATCAACGATTACTATGATTTCTCGCTTTACATTGATGCAGAGATTTCCGATATTGAAACTTGGTATTTGGAGCGCTTTATCAAACTTCTCAAAATTGCTGAACGGGATACCCAAAACTACTATCACCGCTTTACACAGATTGGCCAAGAAGAGGCATTAGCTATTGCCAGAGATACTTGGAACAATATTAACCTTCTCAATCTAAAAAAATATATTGAACCGACCAGAAACCGTGCCGACGTTATTCTCCATAAAGCTGGTGACCATAAAATTGATAAGATTTATCTCAAAAAATAAACAAAAAAGACAAGCTCTTTATTTCTGTAAAGTTAAAGAAAAAACTTGCCAAGCCCAATAAAATGTCATATAATAGTGAAGTTAGATTAATTTGGAGGTAAAAACATTGGCAAACATCAAATCAGCTATTAAACGCGCTGAACTCAACGTTAAACAAAACGAAAATAATTCAGCTCAAAAATCAGCTATGCGTACTGCTATCAAAGCTTACGAAGCTAACCCAACTGAAGAAGCATTCCGCACTGTCTCTTCAGTTATTGATAAAGCCGCTTCTAAGGGTTTGATTCATAAAAATAAAGCAAGCCGCGATAAAGCACGTCTTGCAGCTAAACTTGGCTAATTAAAGCTCCTTTTAAGGAGTTTTTTTCTATATTAGTTAAAAAAACAGCTGTTCTCATTTAACAGCCGTTTTTTAATTTATAATCTTACTTCAAAAATCGTTCCTTTTGGTATATTGTCTTTAACGGTAATCTTTCCTTTCAAGGAATCTACTATCTGCTGAGCCAATGACAAACCTAGTCCAAAACCTCCTGTTTGCCTAGTTCTTGCTTTATCAACACGATAGAAACGATCAAAAATTTTCTTTTTGTTAACATCCGATATTCCAGGACCATTATCCTTGACCGTCAAAAATAGATTGCGATCAGTTGTTGTCACTTCAAAACTAATTTCTCCATCATCATCGGTATATTTAATTGCATTATCAAAAAGAATGGTCATAACCTGCTTGAGCAAGGTTTTATCCGTAGTTACCTTACGAGTTACTTGATTAGTCCCAATAAATGTTTTTTCATTTTCCTCAGCAATCATACTGTAATTTTCAAAAGTTTCATCAAAGAACTCAGGACCGATTTCTTCCAATTCAGGGGTAATACCGTCGTCACGACGTGCCAGGTTGAGCAGATTGGTAGTCAAAATTCGCATATTGCGCACTTCATCCAAACTGGAAGCAATATTTTCTGAATTATCAAGAATAGTTGATTCTGGTTTACGAAACAATGTTTCCAATCGATTTTGTAAAACTGCAAGAGGCGTTCTCAGTTCATGACTGGCGTTTTCAACGAAGGACTTCTGTTTTTCGTAGCTTTCTTGAATCGGACGACGGCTCCATTTAGCAAGATACATACTAGCTGCAATAGACACAATCCAAAAAGTTAGCATCACAACAAGAACAATTTTGACATAACGCTGACTAGCTTCTTCTAATTGAGTCGTATTAATAGCGATGGTCACATAAGCCGCTTCAGGATAAAGATTGCTATCAACAGGCACTGTAATGTAATGATATGTCTCTGACTGACTGAACATACTATTAGCTGTCTCTTCCAAAACAAGGCCTGTTTTATCCAAATTCACTTTCAAATTACGGAGACTAGAGTAGCTGTCAATGGTATTTAAAATGTTGCCATCTGCATCCATGACAATGACATTGGTATTGGCAGCCATGGAAAAATCTTCCGCAGGCGCTCCGACATCTATTCTTTTTCCCTTACTGCTGCTGGTTTCTGTACTGCTTGAATCAGGATTAGAGGAAGCATCAGTATTTTGTTCAGGCGCTTTATTATCATCAACTGTTGCTGAAGAGCTGCTAGAGCTAGAGGATAAACTGTCATTTGTTGTCGAATTCTCTGACGAAGAGGTATTGCCTCCTCCCAAGCTGAGAGCATAAGTAATGGACTTCTCCGCAGACATGGTCATATTAACATAGGAATCAGCATTGGCTACTGCATTTTTTAAGCTGTTATTTACACTAGCATAAACACCATATTGCATGACTTGCAAAATTAAGACAGTCATGATCAAAAAGATTCCTGTAAAAGTTGCAAAAAAATGAATAAAAGAGTTGAAGTCTTCTGACATCAACTTCTTTTTTAATCCATGAAGTTTATGATTCATCATTTTTTAGGATATACCCCACACTACGTAATGTTTGCATATTGGCCACAAAGTCAGTCCCTTTGAGTTTCTTGCGGATTTTTGAAACATAAACCTCAACCACCGAGATGGTCGTGTCTGAATCAAACCCCCAGATGCGGTCAAAAATTTGTGATTTTGGCAAGATAACATTTTGATTTTGCAGGAAATAAACCAAAAGATCAAACTCTTTTCCCAGAAGCTCTACTTCCTTATTATCAACTAGGGTGGTATTAGTGGCAAGGTTCACTGTCACATTACCGTAAGAAAGTTGATTTTCATTAAATTTACCTGCTCTTTTGAGGAGGGCTTGGATACGCATCTTCAGCTCTTCTAAATAGAAAGGTTTTGTCAAATAATCGTCTGCACCCAGCTCAAAGCCATGCCCTTTATCATCAAGACCGTCTTTGGCTGTCATAATGAGAACTGGTGTCGAAACGCCTTTTTCACGAAGCTCTTTTAAAACTTCGAAACCATTTTTCTCTGGCAGCATGAGATCTAAAAGAATCAAGTCATACACACCGCTTTCAGCCTCATAGAGACCTTCTTCTCCATCAAAAACTTGCATAACATCCGCAAAGTCATCCAAAAAGTCAAATACAGAATTGGAAAGACTAAGGTCGTCTTCAACCAAAAGAATTTTAATCATGATTATCTCCTTATTTTTAGAAGGCTAAACCTTCTTTTCGTACAAAATAGTATATATCTACAGTCTTATAAAACAATAGTCAGGCCGTATAAGCCCGCTGTCAAACCAGCTTTAATCAAAGTATAAATGGCAAAAGGATGGATAAGATATTTTTTCATTAGTCATTCTCTCTTTCTGTCATTTTTCTTATTCTATCAAACCAGCCTTAATTATTCCTAAAATAAATTTGTTTAACCAAACTTTTTTTTAGTTTTATAAAAGGCCGAGCAAGCTCGACCTTGGTAGAATTAAAATAATCCAATTGCTGTCCCGTCTTCTGCAACGTCCATATTAAGCGCAGCTGGTTTTTTGGGTAAACCAGGCATAGTCATAACATTGCCTGTCAATGCAACAATAAAGCCCGCACCTGTCTTGGGAACAAATTCACGGATAGTGATTTCAAAATCACTCGGAGCACCTAAAAGCGACTGATTATCAGAGAAGCTGTATTGGGTCTTAGCCATACAAATTGGTAGTTTATCCCAGCCATTAGCAACAAATTGTTTCATCTGTGTCTGAGCTTTAGCTGAAAAAGTCACAGAACTGCCGCCGTAGATTTCTTTGACAATTGTTTCTACTTTTTCTTCAATAGAAGCAACATCCTTATAAAGACGTTTATAATGCGCTTCTTGAGTTTCTACTGTATTCACCAAAGTATGAGCCAAATCAAGTCCGCCATCTGCACCTTTTTCCCAAACACTGGCTAACTCAACTGGCACATCAATGCTGGCACAAAGATCTTTGAGAGCTGCAATTTCAGCTTCAGTATCAGAAACAAACTCATTAATCGCGACAATAGCTGGAATACCAAATTTACGAATATTTTCAACATGACGTTCTAGGTTGGCAAAACCAGCTTTAACTGCTTGGATATTTTCTTCAGAAAGATTATCCTTTGCAACACCGCCATGCATTTTGAGCGCACGCAGGGTTGCGACAATAATAACAGCATTTGGTGTCGTTGGCAGGTTTGGCGTCTTAATATCAAGGAATTTCTCAGCACCAAGATCTGCACCGAAACCAGCTTCCGTAACAGTATAATCCGCCAAGCGCAGAGCTGTTGCTGTCGCAAGAACCGAGTTGCAGCCGTGAGCAATATTGGCAAAAGGCCCGCCATGAACAAGGGCTGGCGTACCATAGATAGTCTGTACCAGATTTGGCTTAATAGCGTCCTTAAGAATGAGAGTCAGCGCTCCTTCAACCTTCAAGTCACGCACATAAACCGGTGTACGGTCATAGCGGTAAGCTACCACGATATTGGCCAAACGTTTCTTCAAATCATTAATATCTGTCGCCAGACAAAGGATAGCCATAATTTCGCTGGCTACGGTGATGTCAAAACCATCCTCGCGAGGAATACCGTTAACTGGACTGCCCAGACCAACCGTAACATGACGAAGAGCACGGTCATTTAAATCGACCACACGCTTCCAGATGATGCGTCGTTGATCAATGCCAAGTTCATTGCCTTGGTGCAAATGATTGTCAATCAACGCTGAAAGGGCATTGTTAGCTGTCGTAATAGCATGCATATCCCCTGTAAAATGAAGGTTAATATCTTCCATAGGAAGAACTTGTGCATAACCACCGCCTGCAGCGCCGCCTTTAATCCCCATAACAGGACCAAGTGATGGTTCTCGTAAGGCAATCATGGTTTTCTTGCCAATTTTATTAAGCGCATCAGCTAGGCCAATCGTCACCGTTGATTTACCCTCACCCGCAGGGGTCGGATTAATAGCTGTAACCAGAATTAATTTCCCTGGTTTATTGTTCTTGATACTATCAATCTTGTCAAAAGACAGCTTAGCCTTATATTTGCCATAGAGTTCTAAATCATCAAAGTCAATGCCAACTTTGTCAACAACTTCTGTAATTGGTTTAAGTTTAACACTTTGAGCGATTTCGATATCTGATTTCATGAAGGACTCCTCTTAAATTAAGTTATATCATTTTTTATTATAGCAAAGCAAAAGAAAAAACGCACTATTTTTATCTATTAAATAAATAATGTTCGGAAATTGGCGATTTTCGAAGTTGAGATAAAAGTACCTAGGATAGTCATATAAATAGCCGCAACAGTTTGACGCAGTGGTTGGGAGAAATCGATTTCTGCGAAATCCCGATTTTTTATACGTAATCTTCACGATTACACTCTTCTGTGGGTGATTGCACAGCAATCATGTCTGTCCTACTCTCTTTTTCACTGAGTGGTATCTCTTATAGTTGATTTCCAAGTGTTTGACTGTCACCATTCAAGAATTGATACAAAACGATTTTAAAAAGTCATTCAAACTGCCTGTAAAGCTTTCGTCAAATTTGCAATAGCTTCTAAAATCTAATTTAATGTTTTCGTAAGAAATGCTTGTTATTCTTAAAAACATAAAAGAACCTTTTAATATTCAAAGAACATTTAACAAAACAAGGAGTAATCTTACCATGGCTAAAGCATTAGAGACTAATTTTAAACGCATCGAAACAAAATATATAGTGGCTAAGGATCAACTGAAAGATCTAATAACAGATCTCAAAAATTATCTGGTTGAGGATGATTATCCTACATCAACGATTACCAATATCTATTTTGACAATCAAAATTTCGAAGTTATCAAGGACTCCATCGCCCATAATTATAATCGCGAAAAAATTCGTATGCGAACCTATATTGCAAATCCTCAGTTAGACAGCAAGGTCTTTTTGGAAATTAAGAAGAAAGACAGCCAAGGTATTGGTCATAAGTACCGCTTGGTTTCAAATCCTCTATCGGTTACTAAACTTGTAACCCAAGGCATTGCAGACAAGCATATTTCCGATCCTGATCTTGTTGAGGAAATTCACAGTCTGCGCAATCGCTATAAAAATCTTGAACCTCGTATGTTCATCTATTACGACCGCTACTCTCTAAAGGAAAAACACACTATTAAAGGCTATCCTTATACAAAAATACGGGTTACGATTGATCAAAACCTTACTTATCGCGATAATAATGTTACGATGTTTGATGGCAACTCTGGTCAGCCGCTTTTAGATGACAGTCATGTCGTTATGGAAATTAAAGCCCCAGGCGAAAAACCTGTATGGCTTCAGACTGTTCTTGATAAATATGGTATCAAAGAATGCAAATTCTCTAAGTACAGCACTGCTTACCATAAATCACAGGGGCTTCCTATTGAGCATACCACTATCGAACCTGCTTTTGAACGCATATAAGAAAGGAACTTATGTCATCAACTTTATTTAATTCGGTTTTTTCCAATAATACAGCGACGGTCAATGCTAGCATGCTGTTATTATCTATATTGGTCAGCCTTATCCTAGGCGTATGTCTATCTTGGGTTTATAAATACCGCACTTTATATACACGTGAATTTGTCGTGACTTTGACTCTTCTACCTAGTCTCATTACTTTGGTTATCTTTCTGGTTAATGGCAATCTTGGTACCAGTGTTGCTGTCGCGGGAACATTTAGTCTAATTCGTTTTCGTTCGGCCACTAGCGGCTCACGAGAGCTATTAGCTATTTTTCTATCTATGATTATTGGCTTGGCTTCAGGAATGGGCTACCTTGTTTTAGCCACTGCCTTTACCCTCTTACTTTTGCTTCTTTGGTTCGGACTTGAGAATACCAAAGCCATTACAGACAGCCAAACGCGCCGTCTCCTAACTATAACGGCTGCCCAACAGGAAGATATAGAAGCAAAATTGCTTACTGTCTTTCAAAATCTCTGTACAAGTTATGAGTTAATCTCTATTGCTAGCAATAAGCAGGGCGCTGAAATAAAACTCGTCTATGAAGCTGATCTTAAGACAGATGTGAATGACTTTCAGCTTAATCAGACTCTTTTAAGAAGTGTTGGCAATCTTGACGTTGCCATTACCAAAAAAGCCAAGAAGAAAAAGAATCTCTAAATTAAAGAGACAGTCTCTCGGTCTACCCAACTGAGAGATTTTTTATGGCTTATTGAGATAGGGTCTTTCAATTGTCACAATCGTTTACAAAAATAGGAGAATTTTGTACAATACTGCTATGAAAATTTTGATAACATCAGGCGGAACTTCCGAAGCCATCGATGCCGTTCGTGCAATTACTAATAAGTCTACTGGCTCTCTTGGAAAAACAATAGCCGAGCTTTTTTTAAAAAATGGACACGAAGTAACCTTACTCACTACCAAATCAGCACTTAAACCAGCTGCTCATCCCAAATTAACTGTTTATGAAATAAGCAATGTGGCTTCTCTATTAGAAACTTTGAAGCCCTTGACCCGAAGTCACGATGTGCTTATTCATAGCATGGCAGTCTCTGACTACACTCCTGTTTATATGACTGATATGGCCGAACTTGAAGCAACCAATCATCCAGCTCAGCTATTATCCAAAAAAAATACTGAAAGTAAAATTTCATCAGAAGCAGACTATCAAGTTCTTTTTCTCAAAAAAACACCTAAAATAATTAGTCAGGTCAAATCTTGGAATCCTGACATCTGTCTCGTAGGTTTCAAGCTTTTGGTGGATGTTGCGCATGATGAACTGATAACTGTTGCACGTCAGAGCCTGCGTAAAAATCAGGCTGATTATATTTTAGCTAATGATTTGAGAGAGGTGCAGTCTTATCAGCATGTGGGCTACCTCGTGTCTGAAACAGAAGAAATCAAGGCCGAAACGAAAGATGCTATTGCTAGACTGATATTAGAAAGGGTAACGCATGACTAAACGTATTTTATTAGCTGTTTCTGGATCAATTTCTGCCTACAAAGCTGCAGACCTGACCAGCCAATTGAAAAAATGCGGGTATGATATTCACGTGCTTATGACCGAAAAGGCTCAGGCTTTCATCACTCCCTTAACTTTGCAAGTCCTATCTAAAAATACGGTACATACTGATGTCATGGTAGAAAATTCAGCTGATCGTATTAATCATATTGAGCTTGGTAAGCAAGCTGATCTCTTTATTCTTGCACCAGCTTCTGCCAATACTATAGCTAAATTAGCCAACGGTTTTGCAGACAACATGGTAACAGCTACCGCACTGGCTCTGCCAGCAGATCTGCCCAAATTTATCGCACCAGCAATGAATACAAAAATGTATGACAACCCTATAACGCAGCGTAATATAAACACTTTAAAAGAGGTCGGCTATCAAATTATTGAGCCAAAATCCAGTCTGCTCGCCTGTGGTGATATTGGCCGCGGCGCTTTGGCTGATTTGGAAATTCTTTTACAAACGATTCAGGAAAATCTGCAAGACACCAAAATATTATAAAAAATGCTTGCTAAGACACTCATTAGCCTTTATAATGAAAAGGTTGACTTTTTGAAAAATTCTTTCTAGCATTCATCAGGAGAACGACATGAAAAATAACAAGTCTTCCAATCTTTCTACTATCGCTATTTTCTTTGCTGTTATGCTCATTATTCATGTTCTTAGCAGCATTCTTTTTAGTATCTGGCTGGTTCCTATTAAACCTACCTTAGTTCACATTCCTGTCATTGTTGCCTCTATTATTTACGGACCGCGTATTGGCGGTATTTTAGGCGGAATCATGGGGATTATCAGTGTGGTAACAAACACTTTGGTACTTTTGCCTACCAGCTATCTTTTTTCACCCTTTGTTGAAAATGGAAATATAGCTTCACTAATCATTGCCATTGTCCCAAGGATATTGATTGGGATTGTTCCTTATTTTGTTTATAAATGGCTGCGCTCTAAAACGGGGCTCCTTATTGCCGGTGCGGTCGGCTCCCTGACCAATACCGTCTTCGTCATCACAGGTATTTTCATCTTCTTTTCAAGTGTTTACGGAAATAACATTCAAACCATGTTAGCTTCTGTTATCACTGCCAACTCTTTAGCAGAGTTAGTCATCTCGGCTGTACTTATCTCTGTTATTGTTCCTGTTATTGAAAGACTGAAAAAATAATCCGAAAATCATGGCTTCCCATGATTTTTTTTTTTATCTATGGTATAATGAAAGCGGTTAAAAAAATTACATTAGGAGGAATCTATGTCATATCAAGAAAATTATCAAAAATGGGTAGATTTTGCAGACCTGCCAGACTATCTCCGCCAAGAATTGGTTAGCATGGATGAAAAAAACAAAGAAGATGCTTTCTATACCAATCTTGAATTTGGTACAGCGGGTATGCGTGGCTACATTGGTGCTGGTACAAATCGTATTAACATCTATGTTGTCCGTCAAGCAACCGAAGGTTTAGCAAAATTGATTGAAACCAAAGGCGATGCGGTTAAAAAACGCGGTGTTGCCATTGCTTATGACTCACGTCACTTCTCTCCTGAATTCGCCTTTGAATCTGCACAGGTTTTAGCAGCTCATGGTATTAAGGCTTATGTCTTTGAAAGCCTTCGTCCAACTCCTGAACTATCATTTGCCGTACGTCATTTAGGAACTTTTGCAGGTATCATGGTAACAGCCAGTCATAATCCTGCACCTTTTAATGGTTACAAAGTTTATGGTGAAGACGGTGGCCAAATGCCTCCTGCTGACGCTGATGCTCTTACAGACTTTATTCGTGCCATCAACGATCCATTTTCAATTGCGTTAGCTGATTTGGAAGAAGGCAAAGCTTCTGGATTGATTGAAGTTATCGGCGAAGCTGTTGAT
Organism: Streptococcus dentiloxodontae; assembly: GCF_053206925.1. Classification (NCBI taxonomy): domain Bacteria; kingdom Bacillati; phylum Bacillota; class Bacilli; order Lactobacillales; family Streptococcaceae; genus Streptococcus; species Streptococcus dentiloxodontae. The sequence goes on from NZ_JBRUHR010000018.1 coordinate 28,203, forward strand.
GTTGAATATCTTAAGGAAGTTAAAGATGTTAATATTAACCAAAAATTGATTGATGACTATGGCAAGGACATGAAGATTGTCTACACACCACTTCATGGTACTGGTGAAATGCTAGCACGTCGTGCGCTTGCTCAAGCTGGTTTTGATTCCGTTCAAGTGGTTGAAGCACAAGCTGTTCCCGATGCCGACTTTTCAACCGTTAAATCACCAAATCCAGAAAATCAAGAAGCTTTCCGTTTGGCTGAAGAATTAGGACGCGAGGTTGATGCTGATGTCCTTGTAGCCACTGACCCAGATGCTGACCGTCTCGGCGTTGAAATTCGTCAACCTGATGGTTCTTATCTCAACCTTTCTGGTAACCAAATCGGTGCTATCATTGCTAAATATATTCTTGAAGCACACAAAACAGCTGGGACACTTCCTACCAATGCTGCGCTTTGCAAATCTATCGTATCAACTGAGTTAGTGACTAAGATTGCTGAAAGTTATGGCGCAACCATGTTCAATGTTTTGACAGGTTTCAAATTTATCGCTGAAAAGATTCAAGAATTTGAAGAAAAACACAACCATACTTACCTATTTGGTTTCGAAGAAAGCTTCGGCTACCTTATCAAACCATTCGTTCGTGACAAAGATGCTGTTCAAGCCGTTCTCATTGTTGCTGAAATTGCAGCCTACTACCGCTCACGCGGTTTAACACTGGCTGATGGTATTGATGAAATTTACAAGGAATATGGCTACTTCGCTGAAAAGACTATCTCTGTTACTCTGTCAGGTGTTGATGGTGCCGCTGAAATCAAGAAAATCATGGATAAATTCCGTGACAATGGACCAAAACAATTTAATGCAACAGATATCGTTAAATTAGAAGACTTCCAAGCTCAAACAGCTACAACTGCTGCTGGTGTTGAAAAATTGACAACCCCACCAAGCAATGTATTAAAATATACCTTGACTGACGATTGCTGGATTGCTGTGCGACCATCAGGAACTGAGCCAAAAATCAAATTCTATATTGCAACAGTTGGAGCTGATCTCGCCGATGCAGAAAATAAAATTGCTGCAATCGAAAACGAAATCAATGATTTCGTTAAATAACTAAAAAAGCTGATTTCATGAATTTTCTGACAAGTATTTATATCATTTTTGCCATTTTGTTTATCTGGGCAGGAATTGGGTACTTAGTATTTTTAGCAGGAAAATCTCTTCTAAAATCCAGACTAGCCTCACGTCCGCTGACCAGAAAACAGCTGCTAACTGAATATTATGCTGCTGCTGCTTTTCCTGCTGTTTTCTTCTATTTTGGCGGACCGATTGGATTCTACTTAGCCAAGAAGAAATTCGTCTCCGAATGGAAAGCTGTCATAGAAAAGAAAATGGATAAAGAAGGTATTAAGTACTAAAAAAGAGAGTGAGACAAAACTAGGGATTTCTACGAAATCCCTAGTTTTTAGTTGCTGACCTGAAACAGTCCAGTGGACTGTTTTTGACACTTGCTTTGTAAGTTTTATTTCCCACCCCAGACCTTTTTAACCCACCCCCGCACAGATTAGATTAGGGATTGATATGAACTAACGTTCATGGGATTAGATAGCCTCCAATAGTCCCCCAACTGTTGGAGCTATCACTTGCGTAATTGAACACGAGCTACGAGCTGTGTCAAAAAGATAGTTTCGCCTAGAGTCTTGTGACTCTTCGTCAAAACTCCTATTTTGCCTTTGCTCGTAAACACTCTTTGTATCTTGTCAATTGAACACGAGCTGCGAGCTGTGTCAAAAAGATGATCTCGCCCGGTACCGCTTAACGACTCATTGGTGAAATACCTATTTTGACTTTATCTGCGAACACTCTTTGTATCTTGTCTAGCAAGGGATAAGAATATCCAAATACTGCGTCTTACAAGTAAAATGACACCAAAAAAGGAATTGGGTACTTTGTCCCAGATCTTTTTTTAGTGTCTCAATTTCTAAATATCAAAACTATGTTTGTGCTGTCTGCATATCATAATAAACGCCCTGAGCAGCCATAAGTTGGTCATGATTGCCATATTCGACTATATTTCCATCTACCATGACCAAGATGACATCCGCATTTTCAATAGTAGACAGACGATGGGCAATGATAAAACTCGTTCTGCCCTGCATGAGTTTACCGAATGCATCTTGAATCAAAGCTTCTGTCCGGGTATCAATGGATGATGTCGCTTCATCTAAGATTAGAATCTTGGGAGATTTAACAAAAATTCTGGCAATGGTTAGGAGCTGACGCTGACCCTGAGACAGAGAAGAACCTGCATCAGCTAAATAAGTATCGTATCCTTGAGGTAACTGCTTAATGAAAAAATCAGCGTTAGCTGCCTTAGCAGCAGCTATCACTTCTTCTCTTGTAGCTTGTGGATACCCATAAGCTATATTATCATGAACTGTAGCTGCTTTTAGCCAGGTTTCTTGCAAAACCATTCCAATTTGCGAGCGCAGAGACTCACGGCTATAGTGATTAATAGGTACACCATCTAATAAAATCTGCCCGCTGTCTAATTCGTAAAACCGCATGAGTAAATTAATCAAAGTAGATTTTCCTGCACCTGTTGGTCCTACAATGGCCACCTTACTAGCAGCCGGAATCTCTAAATTTAGATTTTTGATGAGAGGATGTCCTTTTTGATAGCCAAAATTGACCTGTTCAAAACGAAAGCTTCCCTGAAGATCTGATTCCTTCAGCTCTGCTTGACCAGTCTCTGTCAGCTCATCTTGATCTAAAATCATATAAAGGCGTTCAGCACAGGCAAGAGCGCTCTGCAATTCTGAAAGAACCGAAGAAATATCATTAAAAGGCTTGGTATACTGAGTCACATAGTTGAGAAAGGTGGTCAGCTGCCCCACCGTAAAGTTGGCACCTGTCATAATACGGTAGGCTCCAAATCCAGCCATTAAGGCATAGATCAGAGCATTAACAAAACGCGTAGCCGGATTAACCGTAGATGAGTAAAAGATAGCTCCCTGCGAATAATGAGCATACTCAGCATTTGTTTTTTGAAAATTAGCCATAACCTGCTCTTGAGCATTGAGACTCTGGATGAGACTTTCTTGTGAGATGCTCTCCTCAATCAACTGAGTTTGCAGACCTCGAGTCCGCGTTTGATTTTGATAAAGATGATAGCTGCGCTGTGCAATAAAACGAGCTACCACTAAAGACAGAGGAGTCATTATCAAAACCAGTAACATCATAAGTAAATCAATCTCACCCATGGTAACAATAGTAACTAAAATGGTCAATACACCAACAAAAAATTGATTAAATACCATAAGCAAACCATTGTTGAGCTGGTCACTGTCTGTTGTAATACGGCTGACCAAGTCTCCTATCCCCTGCCTATCTAAATAAGCAAGTGGCAGATGATGAACTTTTTCCAGCACACGGTCACGTAATTGCTGACTATAGCCATAAACCAAACGATTGTAAATCAATGGATTCAGCCATTGAACAAGAGTATTGATTGCAACTGTCAAAACCATCTTTCCCATAATAGGCAGCAATAAATGACTAGCATCAGCTTTCAGCACAGCATCCACAGCATTCCCAATCAAAACAGGCAGATAGATGGTTAGGGCCACTTGGATAACCGTGCCAGCCGCTGCAAATCCAAAGAGCAGGCGATTCTGAAGCAGATCTTTGCTTAGACGTCTCATGGTTGAGTGATTATCTCTTGCTTTCATGCCTGCTCCTTTCTAGCTTGAGAATGGTGGATTTCTTGGTAAATAGCAGAGCTCTTTAGCAATTCTTGATGAGTTCCAAGGGCTACTTGATGCCCTTTATCTAACACTAAAATTTTTTCAGCCGTCAGCAAACTTTTGGTACGCTGAGAAATCAGAACAAGACTGGTAGACGAAAGTTCCGTCTTGATAGCTTTAAGCAAGCGGCTCTCAGTCAAATAATCCAGAGCAGAGGTTGAATCATCTAAAATCAATAAAGGGCTGCGATGCAAGACTGCACGTGCAATGGTCAAACGCTGACGCTGACCACCAGAGAAATTGCGGCCAAAACTGTCTACAGAACTGTCTAAGCCCTCTTCCTTTTCACGAACAAAATCTGCCGCTTGAGCAATAGCTAAAGCCCACCAAAGGTCTTCATCACTAGCAGAATAACGCAAGCCCAAAGTCAAATTAGATCGAACAGTTCCCTTAAAGAGCTCTGCTTTTTGAGGCACATAAGCCACCCATGAGCGCCACTCCTTAAGACTAAGAGGGCTTTTATGCTTCTGGTAAATTGTCAAAGAACCAGACTGAGGGCTGTACAGATGCATGAGCAACTGAGCCAAGGTTGACTTCCCAGAACCAGTCCCTCCAATAACACCTAAAGTCTGTCCCTGTTCTAAACTGATATTCAAATTCTCCAAAGCTGGTCGGCTAGCTGACGGATAGGTAAAGTTCAGATTTTCGATGAGCATTGTCTTATCATCTTCTCTTTTTGATAATGGCAGAGCAGCATTTAGATCCTCATCAGCCAAATCAAAGACAGCTGTAATCCGCCTAGCACTGATAAAACTCTGATTGAGCGAGGTCAAAAGCATTGCCAATTTGAGCAGCTCCGTTAAGATTTGCAAAAGGTAATTAACCAAGGCAATCAAGCTCCCTTGTGACAAATGACCAAGCTGAATTTGACTATTGCCCTGCCAAATGACTAGAATCAATGTCGTATTGACCACTAAATAGGTCAACGGACTAATCATACTAGCAAAAACTCCAGTCTTCATCTGCCAATCTTTCAAGTTTTTATTAACGGTCTTAATATCAGTCAGCTCTGCTGCTTCTTGATTAAAGGCTCGAATAACTCTCATACCTTCTAGCTGCTGACGGCTGATCTGTACCAACTGATCCGTTATCTGACGAAGCTTCTGATAAAGAGGATTAAATAAACGGCTGGTTATATAGATGATTAGGCTCAGCATTGCCACCATTAAAAGAAAATAAAGGGTTAACGGCGGACTGATGAGAAAAGCCATAATGATGGCACCAAAAACAATAATAGGAGCTCGCAAAAACAGGCGCAGAAATTGATTGATTCCTGTTTGTATCTGAAAAGTATCTCCAGTCAAACGTGCCACTAAACTCGATGTCCCCAACTCGTCTCGTTTTTCTTTGGGCAGGCGCATGATTTTAGTAAACAAATCCTCTGTTAATTCTTTAGTATAGCCAACAGCTGCTTTAGAAGAATAATATTGAGCAGTAATGGCAACCAGAACTCCAAAAAAGGCTAAAATAAAAAGCAGAAAAATCATCATTAACAGATGGTTTTCTGATTTATTTGGAATAACCTGGTCAACTATTTGAGCAATAATAATTGGGACAAGCAGTTCAAAACTGGCTTCAATCAGCTTAAAGAGAGGGCCTAGAAAGGTCTCACGCAGATAATGTTTAAAATAAGAAAACAATGCTTTCATCGTTCAACTTTCTATAGGGAAGAAAAAACTCGAATCAAAAAGAGATTGAACTTGACTTCCATTGCATAATAACTATTACCGCCATTAGTATAGAGCTTGCCGCCTCCATAAATAAGAGCAATAGGATGATAATAAATATAACTTTTACCTGTTTTATTACCTAGGCTGGGAGCCACAACATCGCGTGAATACTCCTCTGCCAGCTTAACAGTATTTTTAGAACCATGTTTAGCAACATAAGAGATATAAGCAGTTCCAAAATTATAAGCCTGCACAGCAGTCCAAGCATCAACACCTGATTTATTTGCTAAGCTCAGGTTTTCAGAGAGAACCGAGACACCCTGCTGGATGCTGGATTTGGAATCAGTGATTGTATTGGTTGCACCGGATGAACTCTCGCTGGACTGCATGACATCTTCGGATTCTCCTTTAGTTTCTGTATAAATCATTGCCAAAACTAATTTTTTATTGGTTGTGGAATAGGCGTTATTTTCCTTTAACACCTCTTCTACCAAAGGTTCATACGTCATGACCTGCTGGACATTCTGATGAATATGGTAAATATGATAGGCCACAAAAAGCAATACAAGTGCAATTATGAGGCGTCTGATAATTTTAAACATTACTTATTGGTGATATCCTCAATATTTTTTATAAGAATGGAATAAGTTCCATCCGAATTTTGAATGAATTCTACCGACTCAGCATCCTGATAAATTTGATTGGGAACGATAAGCTCAATACCATTGGACAGAGAAAGTTTTTGACTTTCCAGTTTTTTGACTTGACGGGAAGCATCAATATCAGCCACAGAAACAGGCTCAGGAATCGCTTCTTTCAATTCATCAACAAAAGTTAATCTAGCCGTTAAATTTTGATCAAAGAGCTGATCTGCCAGTTTTTCAGGCGACAATTCCTGATCAGTCTCTAAATTATTGAAAATAGCTGATTTCATTTTAGACTGAAAAGCAAAGTCATCCTGATTGAAATTTTCAGCAATCTTTTTAGCAGTATCCTCAACCATTTTGATAGACTTCTTAACGGATTGCTCAGGCTGAACCTGCAAGAGATTTTCTGAAAAATAGTTAGCAAAACTGCCATTGTGCTTGATACGTTTTTCGATCAGGTAATACTGGCGATTGGCTTTGTTAATAATCAGAGCTTCATCTGGTGTTTGAGCTGCAGACGGCAGATTATTCTGTGTAAGTTTGATTGGATTATCATTATTGCCTGCTATATGTGTCAGGCTGTCTTTTAAGGCAATACGCAAAAAAGCAAAATATTCCTGACCATCCTTATCAAATTGAATAAAAACAAGATCGTTAGTCTTTTGGTTTTCAGAAATAACAAATTCTTCTTTCCAAAGCTGCGCAATCACTGCAGAAGACTCCATCAGATTATCTGATAAATGACCGACAAAGATATTGTCTTCAGAAAAGGTACCGCGCTTGGCTTCATCTGAGAAAACTTTAGCTATTTTCTTACGAAAGTATTCATCTAAGCGAGGCGTCAGCTCAACTGGCTCAGTCGCTAATATCAAGTCAGTATCATTCGGTGAAAACTGGTGAATAATAACTTGTTTTAAGTATAAATCTATCATCTTAGTCATAAAGCGGGAATGCATCAGTTATGGCTTTGATTTCCTGACGAACTTCCTTAAGCACAGCTTCATTGTCATGATTTTCAAGTGTTTTGACCATGAGTTCTGCAATTTGGCGGGATTCTTCAACACCAATACCACGGCTGGCAATAGCTGCGCCGCCAATACGGATACCAGAAGTTTTAAATGGTGATAGCGTTTCAAATGGAATAGAGTTCTTATTGAGAGTAATATTGACTTCTTCAAGAATATTTTGGGCAACCTTACCATTTTCAACAACTTTAGTCACATCAACAAGGAAGACATGATTATCTGTCCCACCGGAAATGACACGGAAATTTTGATGCTGATTGAAAACCTCTGCCATAGCTTTTGTATTGGCTACAACATTTTTTGCATATTCCTTGAAAGCTGGATCAAGTGCCTCTTTAAAGGCAACAGCTTTACCTGCAATAACATGCATGAGAGGACCGCCTTGCAGTCCAGGAAAGACTGCTGAATTGATTTTTTTAGCAATAGTTTCATCATTGGTCAAAATGAGACCGCCGCGCGGACCGCGAAGGGTTTTATGGGTAGTTGTTGTTGTGATATGCGCATAAGGAACGGGACTAGGATGCTGTCCACCAGCTACAAGCCCTGCAATATGCGCCATATCAACAACTAAATAAGCATTGACAGCATCAGCAATTTCACGGAATTTCTTAAAATCAATAATACGAGAATAAGCTGACGCTCCTGCCATAATCAGCTTAGGCTGAACTTCTTTAGCTAAAGAAAGGATAGCATCATAATCCAAAACTTCTGTTTTCTTATCAACTGGGTAAGAAATAAAGTTATATGTTTTACCAGAAAATGAGACAGGAGAACCATGTGTCAAATGACCGCCAGCCGCCAAATCCATACCAAGCACAGTATCGCCTGGTTGAATAAGAGCCATATAGGCTGCTGCATTAGCCTGCGAACCTGAGTGAGCTTGGACATTGGCAAATTGTGCTCCAAAGAGTTCTTTGGCACGTTCAATAGCCAAATTTTCCACCACATCAACACAATCTGTTCCGCCATAATAACGTTTGCCAGGATAGCCTTCGGCGTATTTATTAGTCAAAAGCGTTCCTTGAGCCGCCATAACTGCTTTAGAAACGATATTTTCAGAGGCGATTAATTCAATATTATTTTGTTGGCGAATTTCTTCGGCATGAACTGCTTCCCAAAGTTCTGGATCAAATGCTTCATAGTTGTCTTTGTCAAAAATCATTGTTTTCTCCTTAGTTGCTTAGGTTGGTTTTTAGTTGAATCGTATGGTTGTTTATAGTATTTTTATATTAAAAAACAGTACTAAAACACCACTTTTTCTTAAAAATCATCCTCATCTATTTTACTAAATTTTATCAAAAAAGGCGACAGGCAAATCAAATTAAATCATCTAAAATCTATCGGAAATGATTGTCAGACAGCAACTTTGTTAAAACAAAAATAAAAGAGAGTTCTTACTTCTCTCTTTATTCTGAACTAATTTGACCTCAGTCTGAGTCCTGCTCTTGATCTGTTTGATTCAATTCATCATTTGAGGTATGATTGTCCGAACTTTTTCCATCATAACTATCCGAATATCCCATAACTTCTGCAAGCATGTCGTCTGTTACTTTATTATCTTTAAAACTGGTCGTAAGGGCATTTTGAGCTGTTTCAAACTGGTTATATAGATCTGACGCCTTTTCAGTATAGGTCGCATAAGCAGCTGAATAGTTCTCTTTTAGTGTTTTCAGCGATTCCAAATCACTTAGAAGTTTTGCTTTTTCATCATCTGTCAAACTGGATGTTTTGATTTCCTGTTTCAAATCTGTGATGCCGTCCGTATTGATATCTGATAAGGAGCCATTGGTAATATCACTATCAAGTTTATTCCAAATTGTACGACGCGCTGCGATAAGATTAGTAAATTCTGTATCAAGACCTTCCAAATTATCCGTATAAAGCTTATCAATCTGTGTCTGCAAATCATTAACTTTTTCAATTTGATCTTTTGATTTATCCAAAGCTTCTAAAAATGTCTTTTTATCGGCAGAAGACAGACTTGAATCATTGACTGTTTTCTTCCACTCATCATAAGTCATGGCAGTCTCTTTCTCATATGAAAAATCATCGTCTTGTTCATATGTTAGATCATCAGCTTCTGTTTCCATACTATAAGCCATGTCCATATGGTCATAGCCTTCATGAGCAAAATGGGCTCCTACCGCAATTCCTGCGCCTCCAACGGCTAATAGAGCTGCGCTGAAGAGAAGTGTTTTTTTCCAATTTCTAGTCACAGCAGTCTTTGCCTTACTAAAGTTCTCTTTTAAACGTTCTTTAGTTGTCATGTATGCTACCTCTATCTTTTTGATATTATCAGTATAGAGTTTTTAAAGAAGAACTTCTTGGCTATTCCAAGGAAAATCTGTGGCAAGAATGTGGCAAAAAGCAAAGTCCAGTAAACTAATTTCAGATTCTTTATCTTTATTTTAAAACAGGCTGGCAATAGTAATATCGCCAGCCTGCTCAAAAACCTTGTGTCCTTTCTTGCTATTGTATGTCAAATGATAAATCAGATACTGCCTTTTGCAGGCATTCCTTTGTAATTGCTCCCTGTCTTAAGATACGAGCGGGTTCCGTTGATAAATCCAAAATCGTCGAATCTTGGCCTGTCAACGCTTGATCGTCTGGATAACCTAATAGCTTTTCATCAAAATCGGCTTGGATAGAAGCAAATTTTCTTCCGCTGCCTTGTCCCGAAAGATTAGCTGACGGCCCGATTAAAGGGCCTGTTTGAGCAATAATTTTTTGAGTAATAGGATGATTAGGCAGACGAAAACCGATGGTTGAACAACTGGAATTTAGCCATTTAGGTACCTGTTCATTTGCTTTTAAAATAATGGTTAAAGGTCCTGGTAAAAATGCGTCGAATAACTGCTTTAAATAAAATGGCTGTTCTTTCGAATAGTTTAACAGATCCTGATAGCAACTGACATTTAAGTTCATAGCTTTGTCTCTGGGACGGTGTTTGAGCTGATAAACTCGATTTACAGCTTCTTCATCTAAAGCTTTGGCAAAAAGACCATAAACCGTCTCTGTTGGTAATATGACTGCTCTGCCATTTTCAATTTCATCAATCAACTGTCTTACATCAGCCATTATCCATCACAACCATTCTATCCTTCCCCAACATATCCTTAAGAACCCGAATGCGCTTTTTAGGAAAATGCTGAGCCAAAAGGCGGGTTAACCCTTTCCCTTGCTTGTAGCCTATTTCAAAGTAAAGTTTGCCTCTTTGAGTCAGATATTGCTGCGCCTCTTCAGCAATACGTCGATAAACAGCAAAGCCATTTTCTTCTGCAAAGAGTGCCAAATGCGGCTCATACTTGAGAACATTTTTGCCAACTTCATTCTTGTCATCAAAAGCAATGTAAGGCGGATTAGAGACAATGATATCAAATTGACCTTGTAACTGGTTAAAGACATCGGATTGAACAAGACTCACTTCTAATCCGCAAGCGCTGGCATTTTCCTTGGCCAAGCTCAATGCAGCTGCAGAAACGTCTGTTGCTGTCACTTGCCAATTTGAACGAGCTTGCTTAAGGGCTAATGCAATCGCTCCGCTGCCCGTTCCAATATCTAAAACTGATCGATTCGCTCTGCTATTTTCCGCCAAGATTAGAGTCACCAGCTCCTCAGTTTCAGGTCGAGGAATAAGCACACGTTCATCTACCTTAAGTTTGAGGTCCGAAAAATAGGCATAGCCTGTAATATACTGAGCAGGAAAATGATTCTTGAGCTGTTCAAAAATACTGGCAATCAGCTGCTCATCTTCCGACGAAACCTGCTGCCGCTGAAGCAGAACAAAGTCTGTTGCTGTCCAATTTTTGAGCTCTTTAAGGACATAAGTAAGAGCCTGAGCTTCTTCACCAACAGCTTCCAATTCAGCCCCAAGCTCCGCCAATAATTGCGCATAAGTCATTATTTGTTAAGCTCTTCCAATTTTTGTGTTTGATCATAAAGAACAAGGGCAGCAATCACTTCATCTAACTTGCCAGATAAAATCGTATCCAATTTTTGCAAGGTCAAGCCAATTCGATGATCGGTCACACGATTCTGCGGAAAATTATAAGTACGGATACGTTCTGAACGATCACCTGTACCAACAGTTGATTTGCGCTCTGCATCCTGTTCCTCTTGAGCAATTTGGGCAAAATGATCCGCAACACGCGCACGGATAATTTTGATAGCCTTATCACGGTTCTTTTGCTGGGTACGCTCTTCTTGCATTTCAACTTTTATTCCTGTGGGAATGTGCACCATCCGCACAGCTGTCGCCACCTTATTGACATTTTGTCCGCCGGCACCAGAAGCATGATAAATATCAACACGCAAGTCTTTAGGGTCAATATCATACTCAACTTCTTCTACTTCTGGCATGACAAGCACTGTTGCCGTTGAGGTATGCACACGCCCTTGACTTTCTGTCACTGGAACCCGCTGCACACGGTGAGCACCTGACTCATACTTAAGCTTGGAGTAAACTGACTGCCCTGAAACCATAGCAACCACCTCTTTGATACCGCCAACACCATTATAGGAAGCTTCCATGACTTCAAAGCGCCAGCCTTGGCTTTCCGCATATTTTTGATACATCTGTAAAAGGTCACCTGCAAAAAGTGCCGCTTCATCGCCGCCTGCAGCTCCGCGAATTTCTAAAATGATATTTTTGTCATCGTTAGGATCTTTAGGAAGAAGCAGGATTTTCAATTTCTCCTCATACTCTTCTTTGGCTGCCTTAGATTCTTTGAGTTCCTCTTTGGCCATTTCTTCCAAATCAGGATCGCCACCAGCTTCTTTTATCATGTCTTCTGCATCTGCGATATTTTGGATAATCTGCTTATATTCACGATAAACAGTCACGGTCTCACGTGTGTTTGCCTCTTCTCGTGACAATTCCATAAAACGCTTGGTATCTGAAACTACATCAGGGTCTGACAGCAGCTCTCCCAACTCTTCATAACGGTCTTCTACTGCTTGTAATTGATCGTAAATATTCATTCTTTTAAGTACTTCTCCTTTTGTTTTTCTGGTAAATAGCAGAGCATTCAATTAATTTTCGTCTTGTCTTGCGGCAGCTCATTCTTGATGATAGGGTTAAAATAATGTTTTCTGCAGACTGACACATAACTTTCGTGACCACCAATCTGAATTTGTTCCCCATCATAGACTGGCTGATCATTTTCCATACGTAAAACCATAGTCGCTTTACGCGAACAGTACTGACAAATCGTTTTGATCTCATCAATTTTATCTGCCAGCAACAGCAGCTGTTTAGAGCCTTCAAAAAGCTCATTGCGAAAATCATTTTTAAGGCCAAAGGCCATAACCGGAATATCTAGCTCATCCACAACACGCGCCAAATCATAAACATTTGCCCTCGTCAAAAACTGTGCTTCATCTATCAAAACACAATAAGGTTTTGGGCTCAGCAATTGGACATAGCCAAAAATATCCGTATCATCTGCAACCGGAAAAGCCTCTCGCCTCATGCCAATTCGGCTGGAAATAACACCAACTGCATCACGATCGTCCAGACTGCTTGTCATAAGTACAACGGGTTTCCCCTGCTCCTCATAGTTGTAAGCCACTTTCAAAATTTCAATGGACTTGCCCGAATTCATAGTTCCGTAGCGAAAATATAACTGCGCCAAAGCTTCAGCCCTCTCTAAACTAATATCATCCTATTTTATCATAAAATAAGACACAAAAAAACACCTTTGAAGCGGCGTCTATAGATAAGGCTCATAGGCCTCTTCAAGCTGGGATAACAACAGCTTTTTTTCTGTTCTTGACGCAAAAGATCCTCTAATGGCGTCCTGATTGTGAAGCAGAAAATCAGCTGCGCTGCTCCCAAAATGCTCCTCATAAAGAGCGTATTCCTTGGTCAAATTGGTATTAGAAACTGTTCGATTGTCAGTATTAATAGAAATGCGGGCACCAGCTGATTTAAGAGCAGGATAGGGGTGCTCACTGATTTTTTGGATAGCCTTGGTCTGAAGATTGCTGGTAAGGCAGACTTCCGCTGTCATCTCGACTGCAACAAAATTCTCAAGTAAATTCTTTTCTTCCAAAATGACCGTTGCATGACCTATGCGCCTCACACCTAACTGCATGGCATAAGCAATATTGGCTGCGCAGCCGCATTGTTCTCCTGCATGAAAAGTCATGGGAAAACCAAGTTCAGAAGCATGACTAATACCATCTGCTATCATCTCCGCTGGATAATCCGCCTCATTGCCAGCAAAATCTGCACCAACTAAGAGGCTTTGCTGTGCAGCCTTGGCTTGACTGAATATCGCTTTGGTAAAAGACAGCTCACTATGTCGCATACCGCAAATCAGTGCCTTAGCTACAATACCAAATTCTTTCTGAGCTTGAAGCAACCCCGCACAAACCGCTTCGACAGTCTCTGAAACGCTAAGACCTTGATCCATAGAGAGCTCTGGTGCAAAACGAATTTCAATATAGATAACATTTTCCAGTGCAGCCTGTTTGGCAACATCATAGGCGGCTAAATGCAGAGCTTCCTTAGTTTGCAGCAACGGACGAATAAAGTCAAAGGTCTTTAAATAATCCTTAAGGCTCTCACAAGACTCAGGTGCAGTTACCAACTTTCTAAGCTCCGCATCCTCTTTTGGGATCTCAACTGCTGCCATAGCTGCCAAACAACGAATAGCATTAAGCGATAGCGACCCGTCCAAATGACAATGCAGCTCTGTCTTAGCTAACTTTTTTAAATCATCTTTTTGCATTAAACTTCCTCGTAAAATATATAAAAACTATCATAACATATCCAAAGGATTTAGCAAACTTATACCTATCTTATCTTTGAAAATATTTTCTCGCTCTGTTACTATAAACATCAACAACGGATACTAGGGAGTCGTGTCAAATAGCAGCATTACTTGAGGTCTAAAAAACTCTGAATAAATGAGTAGAGTTTTAGATGTACTTAAACAGACTACTGCTACACTCAGGTCAATGACAAATCCATCAAATTTTCTCCTTAATATTAATCAGATTAAAGGTTGGTTCTTTCTATCAATTTATGCCATTTTAATCAAGTTACAGCTGTTTCCATGCTATAATATTAATAACCCTATTTTTATAAAGGAGTTGCTATGTCTATATTTACTCAAATTCTTGATAAAATTAAGTCCTATGATACGATTATCATTCACCGCCATCAACGTCCTGATCCTGATGCGCTTGGCAGTCAGGTGGGATTAAAAGAGATTATTAAGCATAATTTTCCTGAAAAAACTGTTCTGGCAGCGGGATTCAATGAACCAACCCTTTCTTGGATTGCCCAAATGGATGAGGTGGTTGATAAGGACTACAAAGAGGCCCTTGTCATCGTAACTGATACAGCTAATACTCCCCGCATTGATGATGAACGTTACAAAACCGGTAGATTTCTTATCAAAATTGATCACCATCCCAATGAAGATCCTTATGGAGATATTTTGTACGTTGATACCAGCGCTTCAAGTGCCAGTGAAATTATCACCGACTGGGCTTTAAACACTGGCTTGAAGCTATCTGATGCCGCGGCTCGTGTCCTTTATAACGGTATCGTAGGAGATACTGGCCGTTTCCTTTATTCCGCAACCACTCCAAAAACCCTGCGAATTGCGGCAGCTCTGCGTGAGTACGACTTTGACTTTGCAGCTATGTCTCGCCGAATGGATAGTTTTTCCTTTAAGATTGCAAAACTCCAAGGCTATGTCTTTGATCATCTGGAAATTGATGATAATGGCGCTGCGCGAGTCGTTTTGACAAGAGAAGTTCTTGATAAGTTTGGCATCACTGATGCGGAAAGCTCCGCCATTGTCGGAACACCGGGCAAAATTGATACCGTGGAATCCTGGGCTATTTTCGTGGAACAGCCAGACGGTCACTACCGTGTTCGTATGCGCAGCAAAACTGTTATTATCAATACTATCGCCAAAGGTCATGATGGCGGCGGCCACCCTCTGGCCAGCGGAGCTAATTCTTACAGCCTAAAAGAAAATGAACAGATCTATCAGGAACTCAAGGAGGCAGTAGCCAATGCGTCTGACTAATCGCCAAGTCAAGTTGATGGGAACTACCATTGACACCAGCATTTATCATGATAATCCAGAACCCATCTTAGACGAAGCTGAACACCTACTGAGACTGTACGAACACCGCTTTTCTGCTAACGATGCCAGTTCAGAGCTGATGCGTATCAATCATGCTGCAGGCCAGCATGCTGTCACCGTATCCCCCGACCTCTATGAATTGATTAAAATCGGCAAAAAACACAGTATGGCAAAGAAAAGCCGCCTCAATATTGCTATTGGTCCCTTGATTCAAACTTGGCGGGTCGGTTTTAAAGATGCCAAGCTCCCAAGCCCTGAGGAAATTCAGTCTTTGCTTCAAATAATTGACCCTGCTGATATCCTTTTAAACGATTCTGAATGCAGTGTTTTTCTTGCCAAAAAGGACATGAAAATAGACCTTGGTGCTCTAGCTAAAGGATACATTGCAGACCGTATTGTTGACTTTCTAAAATCAGTAGGAACAACCAGCGGACTTATCAACCTTGGCGGCAATGTCCTAACCTTTGGTCCTGCTTTGCATAATCCTGACCAGCGCTGGCGAATCGGCATACAGGATCCTCAAAAACCGCGCGGTTATAATCTCACTATTCTCAGTATTTTCAATCAATCTGTTGTTACTTCAGGTATCTATGAAAGAACTTTCACCTATAACGGCAAAACCTATCATCATATTTTTGACAGCCTGACCGGCTACCCTGTAGATTGCCAGACTGCCAGTTTAACTATTGTATCTGACTTATCTCTGGATGGGGAGATTTGGACTACTCGTCTTTTTGGAAAAAGCACAGCTGAGATCTTGTCTGAGATCGCCTCTCTTGAAAATATTGAAGCTCTTATTATCTCCAAAGAGAATCAACTAACAGTCAGTAAAGGCATCTCTAAGATAAGACTTATTTAAAATCGCTTACATATTAGTGATTTTTTTGTTATAATAATGGCAGAATAACATCTTTAGAAAGGATTATTCTTATGAAACTAATTGGAATCGTTGGAACTAATTCACAAAAATCAACCAATCGTCAGCTATTGCAATATATACAGCGTCATTTTGCGAATAAAGCCGATATTGAATTGGCAGAAATTAAAGACTTACCTGTTTTTAATAAACCTTCTGACCGCAAACTCCCTGAGTCTGTTTTGGAACTGGCTCAAAAAATTGAGGAAGCAGACGGGGTTATCATTGGCACACCAGAATACGATCATTCCATTCCGGCTGTTCTTATGAATGCTTTAGCTTGGCTTTCTTATGGTATCTACCCTATGCTCAACAAGCCTGTTATGATTACCGGTGCTTCATTTGGAACGCTGGGGTCATCACGCGCCCAATTACAGCTGCGCCAAATACTCAATGCCCCCGAATTGAAATCAAATGTTTTACCAGATGAATTTCTGCTGTCACATTCACTTCAGGCTTTTGATGATGAAGGCAATCTAAATGACATTGAAACCAGTCAAAAACTTGATGCCATTTTTGATGACTTCCGTCTCTTTGTCAAAATGACTGAAAAGATGTCTCATGCTAAAGATTTACTGAAACAAGAAGCTGAAAACTTTGACTGGGAAAATTTGTAAGAAGGAGAGAATTTCATGAAATTTGTCGGAATCGTCGGATCAAATGCTGAGAAATCTTATAATCGTGACTTATTGTATTTTATCCGCAAGCATTTTAAAAATAAATTTGAACTGGAAATCTTAGAGATAGACCAAGTTCCTATGTTCAATCAGGATACTGATTGGAAAGAAAGTTTTCAATTACGGCTTTTGCACAACAAGATTACCCGTGCAGACGGTGTTATCATTGCAACACCAGAACATAATCATACTATTACAGCGGCACTTAAGAGTGTTTTAGAATGGCTATCATTTGAGGTGCATCCTTTTGAAAACAAACCCGTTATGATTGTTGGTGCTTCCTATTATGATCAAGGAACTTCACGTGCTCAGGTGCATTTGCGTAAAATCCTTGATGCTCCTGGAGTCAATGCCTACACACTCCCTGGTAATGAATTTTTACTTGGTAAAGCCAAAGAAGCCTTTGATAATGATGGTAATATTATCAACGAAGGAACTGTGAATTTCCTTGAAACTTGTATGGATAATTTTGTCAAATATGTAGGAGTTGTATCAACCTTGAAAAAACCAAAACCAATTGAACCAGAAGACTTGCATGTTAACGGAACCATTCCTACGACTATTCAAGGAGTTGATCCAGATGATCCTGACTGGGTTGAAAAAGCTGCTAAACTGGTTAATGCTGTTTCAGGAGATACCTATGTCAAATTGGATCATGGTCTGCTGACCGTTAATCAAATTGATATGTTCTTAAAAGCTATTCCTTTTGAATTAACCTATGCAGATGACAACAATCAATTCCTCTACTATAACCATAATCAAGACAGTGACACCATGTTAGCTGCCCGTGTACCAGCACAATCCGGCAATCGTATGGATACCGTACACGAATCATTACCACCTGCAAGAATGAAAAATGTCGAATGGGTAATTGGTACTTTACGCAACGGCAATCAGGAATATGTCCGTACCATGGTGCCAAATCCAGATCCAGCAATTCTCAATACTCACAATTATCAAGCTATGTACTACCCAGACGGTTCTTATGCTGGTATTAACGAGATGGTCTTTAACTTCCGCCCTTGGCTAGATTGGTATTTGGAAGCAACTGGACAGCAATTGGTAGGAGGTAATGTTCCTGCAGGCGGAGCATCTCACAGCTCTGATGCCACTTCCAGCGCTTCTACTAGCAGTCATGGTAACGAATCTGCATCAGCTGATGCTACCTCCGGAGCGTCTTCTCATTAAGAATTTCAACAAAAAGCTTGCCAAACTAACCTGTTTTTGTTAGACTAGAATAGTTAAATAACTATGGTACGCAAAGTACTATGGCAAGAAAGGAAAATCATTTAACATGAAAAAAGATATCCATCCAGAATACCGTCCAGTTGTTTTCATGGACTCAACTACTGGTTACCAATTCCTTAGCGGTTCAACAAAAACATCTAACGAAACTGTTGAATTTGAAGGGGAAACATATCCACTTATCCGTGTAGAAATTTCGTCAGATTCACATCCATTCTACACAGGCCGTCAAAAATTTACTCAAGCAGACGGACGTGTGGATCGTTTCAACAAAAAATACGGTCTCAAATAAGCCTTTGCTTATTAGCCTTTCCTTCGGGAAAGGTTTTTTTATACTTTTGATAATAAAAAAAGAGGGCTCTTTGTCAACTGTAGTGGGTGACTTATAACTAAGCACGAGAGAGAATCAGATTGGTTCTCTCTCTTTGCATGTTCAAAGCGATAAGAATTTTAGTTTTAAAGTTTTTGAAGTTTCGAAAGCC
>NZ_JBRUHR010000019.1:0-41655 GCF_053206925.1 Streptococcus dentiloxodontae
CCATATGAATCTTTCTAATGATGGTTTTGTCGCTTTTCATTATAAGTCATATGGGACTTTTTTCATACCCTCAAAAAGCCCTATAATATCTGAATGAGATTTACCCACTACAGATATTATAGAGCCTTTTTTACATATCACCATAATAAAAAGCAGCTTATCAAGTAAAGTTTATCTGTTATCAAAAAGCTTTTTAAGCTCTGCTATGTTCAAAAGTAACTGACTTTGGTATAATGAAGGACAGAAGAGGTAATACTATGGATTTAACAAAACGTTTTAATAAAAATTTGGACAAAATCGAAGTGTCAATGATTCGTCAGTTTGATCAATCAATTTCTGATGTGCCTGGTATTAAGAAATTAACATTGGGAGAGCCAGATTTTCCAACTCCTGATCATATTAAGGAAGCCGCTAAAGCAGCGATTGATGCCAATCAGTCTCACTATACTGGAATGAGCGGCTTAATAGAGCTGCGTCAGGCCGCATCTGATTTTGTTCGTGAGAAATATCATGTATCGTATAATCCTGACAATGAAATTTTGGTAACTATCGGAGCAACAGAAGCCCTCTCAGCGACTTTGACAGCGATTTTAGAGCCGGGGGATGTTGTGTTGCTTCCAGCACCGGCTTATCCTGGTTATGAACCTATTGCTAATCTGGTTGGGGCTGAAATCGTTGAGATTGACACGACAGCAAATGATTTTGTTTTGACACCAGAAGCTCTTGAAAAAGCTATTATTGAACAAGGAGATAAGCTAAAAGCAGTATTGCTTAACTATCCGACTAATCCTACTGGTGTAACCTATTCACGCCAACAGATTGCTGATTTAGCTGATGTTCTTAAGAAGTATGATATTTTTGTTGTGAGTGATGAAGTTTATTCTGAGCTGTCTTATTCTGGACAGCATGTTTCTATAGCAGAATATTTGCCAGAACAAACTATTCTGATTAATGGTTTATCTAAATCTCATGCCATGACAGGATGGCGGCTTGGTTTGATTTTCGCGCCGGCTATTTTTACAGCACAGCTCATAAAAAGCCATCAATATTTGGTAACAGCAGCTGCAACAATGGTACAATTTGCAGCTATTGAGGCTTTGTCTGCTGGTAAAAATGATGCAGAGCCGATGAAAAAAGAGTATCTTGAGCGGCGAGATTACATTATTGATAAAATGACTGAACTAGGCTTTAAGATTATCAAGCCAGATGGAGCTTTTTATATTTTTGCTAAAATTCCAAACAATCATAATCAGGATTCTTTCAAATTTTGTCAAGATTTCGCTCGCGAAAAGGCTATTGCTATTATTCCTGGAGTTGCTTTTGGTAAATATGGTGAAGGTTACGTCCGCTTATCTTATGCAGCCAGCATGGACACGATTTGCACAGCTATGACTCGTCTTAAAGAGTTTATGGAAGAACATGAGAAAGCTTGATAGCAAAGGAATCGTCATTTTTAATCGGAATTATCGAGAAAATGATAAGTTGGTTAAAATTTTTACAGAGCAAGCTGGAAAGCGTATGTTCTTTGTGCGTGGTGGCAGCCATTCTAGACTGACTTTAGCTATTCAACCTTTAACAATGGCTAATTTTATGATGACGATTAATGATGAAGGGTTGTCATTTATTGAAGATTACAGCTTTGCTGAGACTTTTCAAAAAATTAATGCTGATATTTTCAAATTGTCCTATGCTTCCTACCTGCTTGCATTAGCAGATGCAGCTCTAGCAGATAATACGACAGATGCTCAGCTTTTTGTTTTTTTGACTAAAACATTGGAGCTGATGGAAGAGGGGCTTGATTATGAAGTTTTAGCAAATATTTTTGAGATACAAATTTTGGATCGATTTGGTGTTCGGTTAAATTTTCATGAGTGCAGCCGCTGTCATCGGATAGGTCTTCCTTTTGATTTTTCCTATAAGCATTCTGGTTTGCTTTGTCCACAGCATTATTATGAGGATGAAAATCGCAGTCACTTGGATCCCAATGTACTTTATCTGTTGGATCGTTTTCAGGGGCTTTCTTTTGAAGAATTGCGGAGCATTTCAGTTGGAAGTGATATGAAGAAAAAATTACGGCGTTTCATTGATGAACTTTATGACAATTATGTTGGTATTCATCTCAGAAGTAAGAAATTTATTGATGATTTGGACAAATGGGGCGATGTTATGAAAAAAGACCTAGAAGACTGATTTTAGGCTTATAATGAATTTAGTTTCATGCTATAATGATTAGAGTTAAAAATCTTAGAAGCTTTGCTATTAAAAAGCTGTGATAGAGGGAGTTCAAATATGCATGTAATTGCTGTTGATGCAATGGGCGGGGATAATGCGCCTCAGGCAATCGTTGAGGGAGTTAATAAAGCTATAGCTGATTTTTCAGATATTAAAATTCAACTCTATGGGGATGAAGCACAAATCAAAAAATATCTTACAGCAGCTGAGCGTGTTTCTATTATTCACACTGATGAAAAAATCAATTCAGATGACGAACCTGCAAAAGCTATCCGACGAAAGAAGAAAGCTTCAATGGTTTTAGGTGCTCAAGCAGTTAAGGACAAACAGGCAGCAGCAGTTATTTCTGCAGGAAATACAGGTGCTTTATTGGCCGCAGGTCTTTTTGTTGTCGGTCGCATTAAGGGTGTTGATCGTCCAGGGCTTATGTCTACCTTACCAACTCATAATGGTAAAGGATATGATATGTTGGATTTGGGAGCCAATGCTGAAAATTCAGCTTCTCACCTTCATCAGTATGCTATTTTAGGATCTTTTTATGCCAAGGAAGTTCGTGGCATTGCTAATCCTCGAGTAGGTCTTCTTAATAATGGAACGGAGAATACAAAAGGTGATTCATTGCACAAAGAAGCCTATGAATTGTTGTCAGCTGATACTACCATTAATTTTATCGGAAATATTGAAGCGCGTGATTTGATGAATGGCGTGGCTGATGTTGTTGTTTCTGATGGTTTTACTGGGAATGCGGTGCTAAAAGCCATTGAAGGAACAGCCTTGGGAATTTTAAGTCAACTCAAATCTGCCATTAAAACAGGAGGCTTCAAAGCTAAATTAGGAGCTTTTCTTCTTAAAGATAGCCTATATGGCCTTAGAGGATCGCTGGATTATTCGTCAGCAGGCGGGGCTGTGCTATTTGGCCTCAAGGCTCCTGTTGTCAAATGCCATGGTTCAAGTGATGCCTCAGCAGTTTATCACACGATTAAACAAGTCAGAACGATGCTGGATACTCAGGTTGTTAATCAGTTGGTTGAAGCTTTTAGCAAGGAGAAATAGATGATTACAAAAGAAGATATTTTGAATCGTATGAGACAAATTATTCGTGATCAGATGGGAAGAGAAGACATTACCTTAACGTCTGAAACTGCCTTGGTTGATCTTGGAATAGATTCTATTGAGCTAATGGAATTTATTATTAATTTGGAAGATGATTTTGAAATGGAAATTTCTGATGAGACCATTGACGATATGACTCATGTATCTGATTTGGTAGACTATTTATATGCTGGCATTAATGCCTAGTTTTTACAAGCCTTTACAAGGCTTTTTATTTTGAAAAAAGCAAAGTATGACTTATTGTTCGTTTTTCACGAACGATTTTTATTTTTTGTTAAAAGATAGTTTGGTAAAACTTGGTTTCTAAAATACGATATGATATAATAATGATGATTAAGGACGAAAGGCGAACAAATATGTCAGGTGAATTAATTTACACAGGAAAAGCTAAGGACATCTATAGTACAGAAGACGAAAATGTGATTAAGTCGGTCTATAAAGACCAGGCCACCATGCTTAATGGAGCTCGTAAGGAGACAATTAAGGGTAAAGGTGTGCTGAATAATCAGATTTCGTCTCTTATTTTTGCAAAATTGAATGCAGCAGGTATTAACACTCATTTTATTGAACAACTATCAGATACTGAGCAGCTCAATAAAAAGGTTAATATTATTCCGCTTGAGGTAGTCTTGCGTAATGTGACTGCTGGTTCATTTTCAAAACGTTTTGCTGTTGAAGAAGGTATCAAGCTAGAAAAACCAATCGTAGAATTTTACTACAAAAATGATGATTTGGACGATCCGTTCATCAATGATGAGCATGTCAAGTTCTTGAAAATTGCAAATGATGAACAGATTGCCTATCTGAAAGAAGAGACACGCCGTATCAACGAACTTTTAAAAGATTGGTTTGCTCAAATCGGTCTCAATCTGATTGACTTCAAACTGGAGTTTGGTTTTGACAAGGATGGCAAGATCATCTTGGCAGATGAATTTTCTCCTGATAACTGCCGCCTTTGGGATGCTGAAGGTCATCACATGGACAAGGATGTCTTTCGCCGCGATCTTGGTAGTTTGACAGATGTTTATGAAGTTGTTTGGGAAAAGTTGCAAGAATTGAAATAAGGCGAGGAAGGAAATGAACCGTCTGGGAAGCTCGGAAACTCAAAGAGTCTTGGGATAGGCTCTTTGAGGCTCCAACTGAAAATAGAAAATTGGAGATAACCTTTACTGAAATCAAAGTTTCAAACGGTCTCCTATTTTTCGGTCGCTTCCTTGTCGGACTTGGTATCTTGTATGGATAAACGTATTTTTGTTGAGAAAAAGGCCAACTTTGGCATTAAGTCAGAGTCGCTGGTCAGAGAATTGACGCATAATTTGCAGTTGACATCTTTGAAAAACTTGCGTATTGTGCAGGTTTATGATGTTTTCAATTTGGCTGAAGACTTGTTTGCGCGTGCGGAAAAGCATATTTTCTCTGAGCAGGTGACAGATACGATTTTGGATGAAACAGCTGTACAGGCTGATCTTGCTAACTATGCTTTCTTTGCCATTGAAGCTTTGCTCGGGCAGTTTGACCAGCGGGCTGCAAGTTCTCAGGAAGCTTTGCTATTGCTTGGCAGTGATAGCAATATCACAGTCAATACGGCTCAGCTCTATTTGGTCAATAAAGATATTGATCAGGCTGAACTTGATGCGGTGAAGAACTATTTGCTCAATCCAGTGGATTCGCGTTTTAAAGATATTACAGTGCCTATTCGTCCGCAGGAATTTTCAAATTCTGATAAGATGATTCCTAACCTGGATTTCTTTGAAACTTACACAGCTGAAGATTTTGCAGCTTACAAGGCAGAGCAAGGTTTGGCCATGGAAGTTGACGACCTTGTTTTCATTCAAGATTATTTCAAGTCAATCGGGCGCGTGCCGACAGAAACGGAACTGAAGGTCTTGGATACTTACTGGTCTGATCACTGCCGTCACACGACTTTTGAGACAGAATTGAAAAACATTGACTTTTCAGCCTCTAAGTTCCAGAAGCAATTGCAGGCGACTTATGATAAGTATATTGCTATGCGTGATGAATTGGGGCGTTCTGAAAAGCCGCAGACCCTGATGGATATGGCGACCATCTTTGGCCGCTATGAACGTGCAAATGGTCGTTTGGACGACATGGAAGTGTCTGATGAAATCAATGCCTGCTCGGTTGAAATTGAAGTGGATGTTGATGGTGTTAAAGAACCATGGCTCCTCATGTTCAAGAATGAAACCCACAATCATCCAACTGAAATCGAACCATTTGGTGGGGCGGCTACTTGTATCGGTGGGGCTATTCGTGACCCCTTGTCAGGACGTTCTTATGTTTACCAAGCCATGCGTATCTCTGGTGCAGGTGATATTACGACACCAATCGCAGAAACGCGTGCTGGCAAATTACCGCAACAAGTCATCTCTAAAACTGCGGCGCACGGCTATTCTTCGTATGGGAATCAAATTGGTCTAGCCACTACCTACGTCAAAGAGTATTTCCACCCAGGCTTTGTTGCCAAGCGTATGGAGCTTGGTGCGGTTGTTGGTGCAGCTCCTAAGGAAAATGTTGTCCGTGAAAAACCAGAAGCTGGTGATGTGGTCATCTTGCTTGGTGGTAAAACTGGTCGTGATGGTGTTGGCGGAGCGACGGGCTCTTCTAAAGTTCAAACAGTTGAATCTGTTGAAACAGCTGGTGCTGAGGTTCAAAAGGGGAATGCTATTGAAGAACGGAAGATTCAACGTCTCTTCCGTGATGGTAATGTCACTCGTCTTATCAAGAAATCAAATGACTTCGGTGCAGGCGGTGTCTGTGTAGCTATCGGTGAATTGGCAGACGGTCTTGAAATTGACCTAGACAAAGTGCCGCTCAAATACCAAGGCCTCAACGGTACTGAAATTGCTATTTCTGAATCGCAAGAACGTATGTCTGTTGTGGTTCGTCCTAAAGACGTGGATACTTTTATTGCAGAGTGTAACAAAGAAAATATTGATGCCGTTGTGGTTGCAACGGTCACTGAGAAACCAAACCTTGTCATGACTTGGAATGGTGAAATAATTGTTGATCTGGAGCGTCGTTTCCTTGATACAAACGGTGTGCGTGTGGTAGTTGATGCAAAAGTGGTTGACAAGGCAGTCGACTTGCCAGAGGTGCGTACAACATCAGCTGCGACACTTGAAGCAGACACAATCAAGGTCTTGTCTGACCTCAACCACGCCAGCCAAAAAGGACTTCAAACGATTTTTGATAGTTCAGTTGGCCGTTCAACCATCAACCACCCAATTGGCGGTCGTTACCAAATCACACCGACAGAAAGCTCTGTTCAAAAATTGCCAGTTCAAGACGGTGTAACGACAACAGCTTCTGTTATGGCACAAGGTTTCAACCCATATATCGCTGAATGGTCACCTTACCACGGTGCAGCCTATGCTGTTATTGAAGCGACAGCTCGCTTGGTGGCAACGGGTGCTAACTGGTCTCGTGCTCGCTTCTCCTACCAAGAATACTTTGAGCGTATGGACAAACAAGCTGACCGCTTTGGTCAACCTGTTTCAGCCCTTCTTGGATCTATTGAAGCACAAATTCAGCTGGGCTTGCCATCAATCGGTGGTAAGGACTCTATGTCTGGTACCTTTGAAGAATTGACGGTACCACCAACCTTAGTTGCCTTTGGTGTCACAACAGCTGACAGCCGAAAGATTCTTTCACCTGAATTCAAAGCCGCTGGTCAAAATATTTACTATATTCCAGGACAGGCCATTTCTGAAACCATTGATTTTGACTTGATTAAAGCTAACTTTGCTAAGTTTGCAGCTATTCAAGCTGAACACAAGGTGACAGCAGCTTCAGCTGTTAAATATGGCGGTGTCGCAGAAAGCTTGGCATTGATGAGCTTTGGTAATCGTATTGGTGCGGATGTGGAAATAGCTGAACTTGACAATAGCTTGACAGCACAGCTTGGTGGTTTCATCTTTACATCTGATGAAGCTATTGCTGACGCAGTTAAAATTGGTCAGACTGTGGCAGACTTTACAGTAACTGTCAATGGTGTCAACTTATCTGGTGCTAACTTACTTGCAGCCTTTGAAGGTAAGTTGGACGAAGTTTATCCGACTGAATTTGAACAAAGTAAGGAATTGCAAGACGTACCAGCTGTTGCTTCAAATGCAGTCATTCAAGCCAAAGAAAGGATTGAACAACCACTTGTTTACATCCCTGTTTTCCCTGGTTCCAATTCAGAGTATGATTCCGCTAAAGCCTTTGAACAAGCTGGAGCTAAAGTCAACTTAGTGCCATTTGTAACGCTTAATGAAGCAGCGATTGAGTCTTCTGTTGACACCATGGTTGACAACATTGCTAAAGCTAATATTATCTTCTTTGTTGGCGGCTTCTCAGCAGCAGATGAGCCAGATGGTTCGGCTAAATTCATCGTCAATATCTTACTCAATAAAAAAGTCCGCTCTGCTATTGACAGCTTTATCGCAAAAGGCGGTCTTATCATCGGTATCTGTAATGGTTTCCAAGCCCTTGTCAAATCTGGTCTTCTTCCATACGGTAACTTTGAAGACGCGACTGAAACAAGCCCAACCCTCTTCTATAATGATGCCAATCAACACGTGGCGAAAATGGTTGAAACACGGATCGCTAACACCAATTCGCCTTGGCTAGCAGGTGTTGAAGTCGGTGATGTTCACGCTATTCCTGTCTCACACGGAGAAGGTAAATTTGTTGTGACGGCTGAAGAATTTGTGGAACTCCGTGACAATGGTCAAATCTGGAGCCAATACGTAGACTTTGATGGCAAGCCTTCTATGGATTCTAAATACAATCCAAATGGTTCTGTCAATGCTATTGAAGGGATTACAAGTAAGAACGGTCAAATCATCGGTAAAATGGGACACTCAGAACGTTATGAAAATGGTCTCTTCCAAAACATCCCAGGAAACAAAGACCAAAAATTATTTGAAAGTGCAGTGAAATATTTTACTGGAAAATAATCACAGTAAATCATGTGCTGTACTGAACACGGCCTAAGCACTGTATCAAAAAGATAAAGCGTCTAGAAAATCAGGATTTTCTACCGCTTTCCTATTTTGCCGGTGTGCTTAACGGCTTTTGTATTGAGGTAAAAATGACATACGAAGTAAAATCTCTTAATGAAGAATGTGGTGTCTTCGGTATTTGGGGACACCCAGATGCAGCTAAGTTGACCTATTTTGGCCTACATAGCCTGCAACACCGTGGTCAAGAAGGAGCGGGCATCCTCTCAAACGACAGTGGTTTCCTCAAACGCCATCGGAACATGGGACTTCTATCCGAAGTTTTCAAAAATCCAGCTGATTTGGACAAATTGACAGGAAGTGCCGCTATTGGCCATGTGCGCTATGCGACAGCTGGTGAGGCTTCTGTTGATAATATTCAGCCCTTCCATTTTAAGTTCCATGATATGGAGTTTGGATTGGCTCATAATGGAAATTTAACGAATGCAGAATCGTTAAAACAGGAGATGGAAAAAAACGGAGCTATTTTCAATTCAACATCTGACTCTGAAATTTTGGCACATCTCATTCGCCGCAGTCACAATCCAAGCTTTATGGGCAAGGTCAAGGAAGCTCTTAACACCGTTAAAGGCGGCTTTGCCTACCTTCTCATGATGGAAGATAAGCTAATTGCAGCGCTGGATCCCAACGGTTTTCGTCCCCTATCAATCGGCAAAATGGCAAATGGTGCCATTGTGGTTTCATCTGAAACCTGTGCTTTTGAAGTGGTCGGTGCTGAGTGGGTTCGTGATGTCAAGCCGGGTGAAGTGGTTGTCATTGATGACTCAGGAATTACCTATGATACTTACACAACGGACACACAACTGGCAATCTGTTCCATGGAATACATCTACTTTGCCCGCCCTGACTCAAATATTCACGGGGTTAATGTCCACACTGCTCGTAAACGTATGGGAGCACAGCTGGCGCGCGAATTTAAGCATGAAGCAGATATCGTGGTCGGCGTTCCCAATTCATCTCTCAGCGCAGCTATGGGCTTTGCTGAAGAATCGGGTCTACCAAACGAAATGGGACTCATCAAAAACCAATACACTCAGCGCACCTTTATCCAACCAACTCAGGAACTGCGTGAGCAGGGTGTTCGCATGAAACTATCTGCCGTGTCTGGTGTTGTCAAAGGCAAGCGTGTGGTCATGATTGACGACTCGATTGTGCGCGGGACAACATCACGTCGTATCGTTCAGCTTTTGAAGGAAGCTGGCGCAACGGAAGTTCACGTAGCAATCGGCAGCCCAGCTCTTGCCTACCCTTGTTTCTACGGCATTGATATTCAAACGCGTAAGGAGTTGATTGCGGCTAACCACACTGTGGAAGAAACGCGCGAAATTATAGGTGCAGACAGCCTGACTTATCTGTCCGTTGATGGTTTGATTGATTCGATTGGTCTTGATACGGATGCACCAAATGGTGGTCTCTGTGTGGCCTATTTTGATGGAAAATACCCTACACCGCTCTATGATTATGAGGAAGATTATCAGAAGAGTTTGGATGAGAAGACAAGTTTTTATTGATGGGGTTAACCTAAATAACAGCTCTGCTATTTTCAAAAGAAAAATGAGGAAAAAGAAATGACAGAAAAAAATGCTTACGCTCAGTCTGGTGTTGACGTTGAGGCTGGATACGAGGTTGTTGAACGTATCAAAAAACACGTGGCGCGTACAGAGCGTCTTGGTGTCATGGGAGCTCTTGGCGGCTTCGGTGGCATGTTTGACTTATCTCAATTGGATGTTAAAGAGCCTGTCTTGATTTCAGGGACTGACGGTGTCGGAACCAAGCTCATGCTGGCTATCAAGTACGACAAGCACGATACTATCGGTCAGGACTGTGTGGCTATGTGTGTTAATGACATCATCGCTGCGGGCGCTGAGCCCCTTTACTTCCTTGACTATATCGCAACTGGGAAAAACGAACCGGCTAAATTGGAGCAGGTGGTTGCTGGTGTGGCTGAAGGCTGTGTGCAATCAGGCGCTGGTCTGATCGGTGGTGAAACGGCTGAAATGCCTGGTATGTATGGCGAAGACGACTACGACCTGGCTGGTTTTGCGGTTGGTGTGGCTGAAAAATCGCAAATCATTGATGGCTCAAAGGTCAAGGAAGGCGATGTGCTTCTAGGGCTTGCTTCCAGCGGTATTCACTCAAACGGCTACTCGCTTGTCCGCCGTGTCTTTGCCGATTATACTGGTGAAGAAGAACTACCAGAGTTGGAAGGCAAAAAACTAAAAGACGTTCTGCTTGAACCTACTCGTATCTATGTCAAAGCAGCTCTGCCATTGATTAAGGAAGAATTAGTCAATGGTATTGCCCACATCACAGGCGGCGGCTTTATCGAAAATGTTCCACGGATGTTTGCGGACGATTTAGCTGCCGAAATCGAAGAAGCCAAAGTTCCAGTTTTACCAATCTTCAAGGCTCTTGAAAAATACGGTGAGCTGAAACACGAAGAAATGTTTGAGATTTTCAACATGGGTATCGGTCTCATGCTGGCTGTCAGTCCAGACAAGGTTGACCGTGTCAAGGAAATCCTTGATGAGCCTGTTTATGAGCTTGGTCGAATCGTGAAAAAAGCAGACGCTAGTGTGGTGATTAAGTAATGGCTAAAAAGATTGCTGTATTTGCCAGTGGGTCTGGCACAAACTTTCAGGTGATTGCAGAGCAATTCCCAGTTGCATTTGTTTTCTCTGATCACCGCGATGCCTATGTGCTAGAGCGCGCTAAAAATCTCGGTGTCAAAAGTTACAGCTTTGAACTCAAAGAATTTGACAATAAGGCGGCTTACGAACAGGCTATTGTTGACTTGCTGGAAGAGCACCAGATTGACCTTATTTGCCTAGCTGGCTATATGAAAATTGTCGGACCGACTTTGCTGGCTGCCTACGAAGGTCGCATGATCAATATTCACCCCGCCTATCTGCCGGAATTCCCTGGTGCCCATGGCATTGAGGATGCTTGGAATGCTGGTGTCAACCAATCCGGTGTCACAATTCACTGGGTGGACAGCGGCGTTGACACAGGCAAGGTCATCAAGCAAGCGCGCGTGCCGCGCCTGCCAGATGACACCATCGAAAGCTTTGAAACTCGCATCCACGAAACCGAATACCAGCTCTATCCACAGGTGCTGGATAGCTTGGGAGTAAAACCAAAATAATTAATAGGAGTTTATTATGGGGAAAGTCCTCGTATCAGTTGAAGAAGTCAAAAATGCTTTAAATATTGAAAATTTTAGAAACTTATCTAAAGATAAAGTGATGGAGTTTATATCTTTGATTCCGAATATGGATAAAGATCTAGCGATAAAAATTGTGGAGCAATTTCCATCTTATGCAGATTATTCACAAAATATAGTTAAACAATTGAATGTATTATGTGAAAAGGCTTTAGAAAGAAATGATAATAGTCAAACAGAGGCTATTAAGGCTTATAGAAAAGTCCTTGATGAATTGTCAGTACTTCTTCAAAAAGATGAGACTTCTATTGATGAGAGAAAGTATATTACAGAGCAAATGATTGCTATAGCAGATAAAATTGCTGCAAAGGATACAGAAAACAAAGAGTTCTTAGAGAAAATTATAAAATATGGTGGTTATGTTGTTCTTGGAGCATTAGCGATAGGAGTAACTATGCTAGGTGTAAATGTCAGAGGGAAAGATATTCCAAAATTAAATAGATAGCTATTAGCTCAACCCAGCGACCATAGGTCGCTAAACCGATACTTTCCGACGCAGCAAAAAGACTGGTGACAGACATCTGTCACCAGTCTCGGGAAAATTGAGACTTTAGGCTCAATTTTTAAGCATGGAATTCCAAAGGAAGTCGCTGCTGTCCGTGCTGCTTTAGGAAAGTATCAAAGGAAAACTCTTAAAAGAAGAAAGGGAAAATTGATGACAACTAAACGCGCACTTATCAGCGTCTCAGACAAAGCGGGCATTGTGGAATTTGCCCAAAAATTGACAAAGCTTGGTTGGGAAATCGTCTCAACCGGCGGAACCAAGGTTGCTCTTGATAATGCAGGAGTTGCAACTATTGCTATTGACGATGTGACCGGCTTTCCTGAAATGATGGACGGCCGTGTTAAGACCCTTCACCCAAAGATTCACGGCGGTCTTTTGGCTCGCCGTGACCTTGACAGTCATGTCAAGGCCATGAAAGAGCATGACATCACACCGATTGATTTGGTTGTGGTTAACCTCTACCCATTCAAGGAAACCATCCTCAAACCAGATGTAACCTATGCGGATGCGGTTGAAAACATTGATATTGGCGGACCTTCCATGCTGCGCTCAGCAGCGAAGAATCATGCCAGTGTGACAGTTGTGGTTGATCCAACTGATTATGCTCTTGTTTTGGAAGAATTGGCTGATGCTGGCGAAACAACTTTTGAAACGCGTCAGCGTTTGGCAGCTAAGGTTTACCGTCATACCGCAGCCTATGATGCCTTAATTGCCGAATACTTCACAGCCCAAGTCGGTGAAACCAAGCCTGAAAAGCTGACCATTACTTATGATCTCAAACAGCCCATGCGCTACGGTGAAAATCCACAGCAGGATGCGGATTTCTACCAAAAAGCTCTGCCAACAGACTACTCTATTGCATCTGCTAAACAGCTCAACGGTAAAGAGTTGTCCTTCAACAATATCCGCGACGCTGATGCGGCTATCCGTATCATCCGTGACTTCAAAGACCGCCCAACCGTTGTGGCGCTCAAACACATGAACCCATGCGGTATCGGTCAGGCTGACGATATTGAGACTGCTTGGGACTACGCTTATGAAGCTGATTCCGTTTCGATCTTCGGTGGCATTGTTGTTCTCAACCGTCAAGTTGATGCAGCGACAGCTAAGAAGATGCATGCCATCTTCCTTGAAATCATTATTGCACCATCTTATACAGACGAAGCGCTAGCCATTCTCACAACCAAGAAGAAGAATTTGCGTATCCTTGAGTTGCCTTTTGCTGCCCAAGAAGCCAGCGAGGCTGAAAAGGAATATACTGGTGTTGTCGGCGGTCTCCTTGTGCAAAATCAAGATGTAATCAAGGAAAACCCAGCTGACTGGAAGGTTGTCACCAAACGCCAGCCAACGGAAACTGAAGAGACAGCCCTTGAGTTTGCTTGGAAGGCTATTAAGTATGTCAAATCCAATGGGATCATCGTGACCAATGACCACATGACCCTTGGTGTCGGTCCGGGTCAAACCAACCGTGTGGCTTCTGTTCGCATCGCTATTGACCAAGCTAAGGATCGTCTTGATGGCGCTGTTCTTGCGTCTGATGCTTTCTTCCCATTTGCGGATAACATTGAAGAAATTGCAGCCGCAGGAATCAAGGCTATTATCCAGCCGGGCGGCTCCGTCCGTGACCAAGAGTCTATCGATGCTGCGGACAAACACGGCATTGCTATGGTCTTTACAGGCGTGAGACATTTTAGGCATTAAAATCTTGAAACAGGCAAAAAGGCTGGGAAAACCTAGCTTTTTTTACTTTAATACTCTTTGGTATAACAGTCCTTGACAGTCGCCGCAAAATCCAAATCCTTGAGAGCAGATTTTTGATTACCCTTATGCTAAATTAAAGAGCATGAAATAGCTGTTGCCTGTTCAAAAGGAATCCAAGCGTTGCTTGGCGTTTGATCTTTGACTACAAGCTCCTGTCTGCACAGGTTACTGATTTAGGCAATGGCAGAGTGCAACTCCGTTTTAAGGCTACTATAGATGCCTCTATCTATGGCTATCGTAAGGTTTGGAAAAAGTCCTTTGGCCCTATTTTTGAAAAACGAGACGGCAAAATGGCTACCAGTCTAAGCGGTTGAAAAATTGGAATGATTCTGCCAAGAAACGTTAAATTTCCCGCAAGTTTCCTTAAGCCCTGCCTAAATCACTGTGAATATTGATTAATCGTTATGATTTAACAAAGGATTGGTGTTAATACTTGAAACAACTCAGATGAAGAGGCTTATTGTATCAGCTGCTGTAAAAATGATATAATAGCTTTACAATATGAAAAGGAGTTCTTATGAGGAAGAAAGTAATGAGGGTTATCCTTGTTTTGTCGTCTGTTTTGCTTTTATCGGCTTGTCATCAGGATAGTTCTGCTAAAAAGTCGGTTTCTAGTCACAGTCAGACAACATCATCAAGCACAGCTGTTTCTTCAACGGAAGCATCATCAGAAACAACACAATCATCAGAGGTTAGTCAACCCTCAGATGAAGATCTCTATGCGACGACTTTGGACAAGGTGGCTGCTGATACGACAGATGGTCATGCAACTATGTATGCTTTTTATGATATTGACAAAAACGGAACAAGAGAATTATTAACGGGTTATAAGACAAGTGAAGGTCAACCATTTCTTCTAGCCATTTACTACCTTCAAAATGGTGTATCAACTTATTTATCACGTTCCTATGTAGCTTCGGCCGGAGGCGATCGTGAATCGACCGGTATCTACACCGATGGAACAGTTTATTTCGTTCAATGGTTGTCAGGCACAGGCGAAGGCACTGCTTACTTATACCAATTGAGAGCAGACAACTCTGGTTATGACATCGTCCAAGAGGAACCTTTTAAGGTGGGACCAGATAATACTCCATCTTTTATGAGAGGAAGAACCGAAATTGATTTGTCTCAGTTAGATTGGAAAGAATTTTAAACCAACTTCCATATCATATATAGAGAATAGCCGCCAATCAAGTATAATGGGGAATTTCCTCTCTGGGTTTTGGTTGAATTTTTCTCATTTGGTATGACTTCTAAGTTTTATGCCGATAGTCCAAATGGCGTTCAAAGTCTTATTGCAAAAGACTTAAACATAAAGACAGCTCAAGTTCGTACCTACCTTGAAGTTGCAGTTGTCCTCAGAAATTATTGTGCACATTATGGCAGATTGTATTACAGAAGTTTTACAAAAATTCCTGGTCAACTTCCGCCTTTTATGACTGAAAATACCAAAATTAAAAATCGCCTCATGGCACAATTATACGCGCTTAAACAATTATATATTAATGACGACAAATGGAATAACCATTTTATTCCACGTTTAAAAGCCTTATTTACCAAATACCAGTCTAGTATTCACCTACATCACTTAGGTTTTACCAGTGATTGGGAAGTTGTTTTGAGAAAATAAAGAGACAAGAAGTGAGCTGGGAGGCTTGCTTTTTTGGTTGTTGTCAAGAAATAAACTTAATTATTAGTTATAATAGATATATATATAGAAAAGTTAAATTATTTTTAAAACTGATTTCCTCAAAATATAAGAAAGAAATAGTTACAATAAAAAAATTATAATTAGGAGCATGTATGGGAAATAAAATTGGAAGAAATGATAAGTGTCCGTGTGGAAGTGGAAGAAAATATAAAAAATGTTGTTTAAAGAAAACATCTCAGGAATTATTTTTTGAGAAAACACACAAGTTAGTAAGGGAGTCACGGAATGAGGCGTATATCAAACAGTGCTTACACCCTAATGTAGAAGAATGTGATGAAAAAATTATAAAAGCACATTCAATCCAAAATAATCAAATATTAAAGAAAATTTCTACTAATGGTGAAGTTTATATGCCATTATCGAAAGATAGTTTGCCATTTATAACAATAGATAGGTATGGTAGAAAAGTTGCTAGCGTCTTTACTGGATTTTGCAAAAAACATGATAAGATTCTCTTTCAACCAATTGAAGATAGAGAATTTACTAAAACGGAAGAACAAATATTTTTGTATACTTATAGAACATTTGCCTATGAGTATCATAGAAAATTAGAAGCTAATAACTTTTTGAGGATAATAGCTCAAAAGACTACTGATAATCATGATGGTCAATTAGGTTTTGAATTGGCAATTAAAGATTTTTTATTGGATAAAAAAGAATTTGATAAATCAATCCAAAATAAATGCTTTGATTCCCTTATCAATAGAGTGTGGGAGTTTGAAAACGAAGTAAAATTTGCAGGAAGTTGTTTTTATTCTCCGAAAACAGATTTTGAGGGAAAAAGAATTCAAAATGCAGAGAATGTTAATGAACCATTAAGCCATGTTTTTTTAACAGTCTTTCCACAGGGAGGGAAAACCTATGCCATAATATCATGGTTGAAGAAGGATGAATTGTTGTTTAAGTCTTATGGTTCTTTTCTAGATAAACTAAATAATAATGACAGACAAAATTTTATATCTAATGAACTACTGCGTTCTGGAGAAAATATAGCAATAAATCCTGAATCATGGGATTCTCTTTCTAAGAAACAGAAAGAGATCTTTTTACAACAACTTGACCCTTTTTTAGAGGTATTAATCGGTGGAAGTGATCCAAGAGAAGACATTGGAGTAAATTTATTTGAGCTATAGTCAACAAATCTGTTGTTAAATTTATAATTTTTACAAGCTTCCTAGGAGTTTAGCATCTCTTAGAATTTTTTGGTATACTAATGCAGATAAGAGAAAATGAGGCGAATAGGTAATGGATTTTTTAACATTAGAAAACGATATTGAAGGATCGGCATATCAAAGCATAGCAGATGATGATTTGAGCTTAGATAAAGCAATAAAACGGAATGAAAAAGAATATATAAAATATTACAAATCAGTAGGCTATCCATTTAAGCACGCATCTGAATTGGTAGTTTTCTGTCAATTTATTAATTTACTTAAAAATAAAGGTATTTCAGACAATGAGATCTCATACTTTAGTGATAATTTTAATTTTGGGTATGAGATACCACAAATAGCAAAAGAGTTTGATTTAATCAGAATAGGTTCTAACTATAATATAAGTATTGAATTAAAAAGTAATACTACAATAGATGAACAAGAAAAGCAGTTGCAAAAAAATGAACATTATTTAAAATTTTTAGAAGTACCAACAAGATATTTTAGTTTTTCTCCTACAATTGAAAGTTATATTGAATATGATTCGGAGAATAAAGAATTTAAACCAATAGATTTTAAAAAATTTTGGAAAATCATATCTGAGCAAGTAGTTAGGGAATTAAATAGAGAAGAAATTAACAAATTATTTGCTGTGTCGAATTACTTAGTTTCACCATTTAACAATGTAGACAAATTTTTAGAATCAGAGTATTTTTTAACTGGACACCAAGAAGAAATAGTGAAAGAAATTGAGTCAGAGAACCATAGAATCTATGCTATTAAAGGTAACCCAGGAACTGGAAAAACTCTTTTAATATATCATTTGGCGAAACGATTTATTACCAACAATAAAAAAATTGTTATTCTGCATGGTGGCAATTTAAATGATGGTCAATTAGAGTTGAACAAACACAATTTTAATATTAAATCTATAAAATTTTTTCAAGATATACTAGATAATTCCAATGATTATGATTTTATTATTTTAGATGAGGCACAGCGATTAAGAAGGGAGCAAATGGAAAGACTTATTACTACAATAAATTCTTTAAATTTATCAGTGAAATTTTTAATATCTATGGATGCTAAGCAAATACTAGGACCTAAAGAAGATGAAAAATTAGCAAATAAATTCTTTGAAGCAATCAAGAAATCACAAATTGGTAAAACATTTAGTCTAAAAGATAAGATTCGTAGCAATAAAGAGATGAGTAGTTTCATCAAGTTGTTGAATAAAATACCTATTGATAACACAACTAAATTAGCTAATAAAAACAAAAATATACAGGTTAAATATTTTGCACATAGAGTAGATGCAGACCAATACATTAAATATATTTCTAGCAAAGGTGATTGGCAGGTTTTAACTTATACTAAGTCTAATCCCAATTATAAAAGAGAGAGTGATCAAATTGATAAGATGATTGATGAAGGTTATAATTCTCATCAAGTGATTGGGCAAGAATTTGATAAAGTTCTAATTCCAATGGATGATAATTTTCAGTATAGTCAATTTGTACAAAATGGTAAGCGATTTGAGGTATTGAATACGAGTAGGTCATATTATAGAATTGATAAAATGTTCTACCAAAATATCACGAGGACAAGAACAAAACTTCAGTTAGTAATTATAGAAAATTTTCCTTTGTATAAAAAAATTACTGGATTACTTGAAGAGTTTTAGTATAAATAAAAAACTGTAATGAACAATTCATATCATTTTCTCCTCCCCCGCACCACATTTGTGGTGTTTTTCTTTACCTCTCCATTTCAAACTCCCGAACAAATATGTTATAATATTCCTATATAATTCGTGAAATGAAAGGAATTGAAGCCGAGCGGAAAGCTCGGAATTTAGAGGAATCATCTTGTGTGCCCGCACACTGCGTTGATTCCCTAAAATTCTGTCGCTTTCTGTTCGTTCTTGGTATCTTGTTTATGAAACTTTTGGTTGTTGGTTCTGGCGGTCGTGAGCATGCGATTGCTAAGAAGTTATTGGCGTCTCCGCAGGTGGAGCAGGTCTTTGTGGCTCCTGGAAATGATGGCATGACGCTTGATGGGTTGGATTTGGTTGATATCGGAATTTCCGAACATTCTAAGCTCATTGATTTTGCCAAAGAAAATGATATTGCTTGGTCTTTCATTGGTCCTGATGATGCTTTGGCGGCTGGTATCGTTGATGATTTTAATCAGGCTGGGCTCAAAGCTTTTGGTCCGACTAAGTTAGCAGCGGAGCTGGAGTGGTCTAAAGATTTTGCTAAGGAAATCATGGTTAAATACGGCGTTCCAACAGCAGCCTATGGCACATTTTCCGACTTCGAGGAAGCTAAAGCCTATATCGAAAAGCAGGGCGCTCCTATCGTGGTCAAGGCGGACGGCTTGGCGCTGGGCAAAGGCGTGGTCGTGGCAGAAACCGTGGAGCAGGCGGTCGAAGCGGCGCATGAGATGCTGCTGGACAATAAGTTCGGCGATTCCGGTGCGCGTGTGGTTATCGAGGAATTTTTGGACGGTGAGGAGTTCTCCCTCTTTGCCTTTGTCAACGGCGACAAGTTCTACGTGATGCCTGCAGCGCAGGATCACAAGCGTGCCTATGACGGTGACAAGGGTCCAAACACAGGCGGTATGGGGGCTTATGCGCCGGTGCCTCACTTACCGCAAAGTGTGGTTGACAAGTCGGTTGACTCTATTATCAAGCCAGTCCTTGAAGGCATGATTAAGGAAGGTCGTCCTTATCTGGGCGTGCTTTACGCGGGGCTTATCCTGACCAAGGACGGTCCTAAGGTTATCGAGTTCAACTCGCGCTTTGGCGATCCTGAGACGCAGATTATCCTGCCGCGCCTGACTTCTGATTTTGCGCAGAACATCACGGATATCTTGGAGGGCAAGGAGCCTGATATCACTTGGACGGATGCGGGTGTGACCCTTGGCGTGGTGGTCGCTTCAGATGGCTACCCGCTCGCCTACGAAAAAGGTGTGACTCTGCCGGAAAAGACCGACGGTGACATCATCACCTACTATGCTGGCACTAAGTTTGATGGCAATAGCAAAGCGCTGCTGTCCAACGGCGGCCGTGTCTACATGCTAGTCACCACAGCCGACAGCGTCAAAGCAGCGCAGGATAAAATCTATGCCCAGCTTGACAAACAAAACACCACAGGCCTCTTTTACCGACATGATATCGGCAGTAAGGCCATAAAAGACTAACAGCGACAGCAACAAGCGACCGCAGGTCGCTAAAAAGGATAATGGGCGCCGTAGTGAAAAGACCGTAACTGAAAGTTACGGTCGCGGGAAACGTTGAGACCTTAGGCTCAACGTTTAGGGATGAAACCGCAGGTTTGCTCCCGACCTCACTACTTAAGCCCATTATCGAAAGAAAAGGACATTAAAATGAAACCAATTATTTCTATCATCATGGGCTCCAAATCCGACTGGGCAACCATGCAAAAAACTGCCGAGGTTTTAGACAAGTTCGGCGTGGCTTATGAGAAAAAAGTTGTCTCTGCCCACCGCACACCAGACCTCATGTTCAAACATGCTCAAGAAGCACGCGCACGCGGCATCAAGGTTATTATTGCCGGTGCTGGTGGTGCAGCGCACTTGCCGGGTATGGTAGCAGCCAAAACAACGCTGCCCGTTATCGGTGTACCTGTCAAATCACGCGCCCTATCAGGGCTTGACTCCCTTTACTCTATTGTACAAATGCCGGGCGGCGTACCTGTGGCAACCATGGCCATTGGGGAGGCGGGAGCTACCAACGCTGCCCTGACTGCCCTGCGCATTCTCTCGATTGAAGACCAGGACGTGGCAGCAGCGCTAGCAGATTTCGCAGAGGAACAAGGAAAAATCGCGGAGGCGTCAACGGATGAGCTCAACTAAGACCATTGGTATTATCGGCGGCGGCCAGCTGGGTCAGATGATGGCAATTGCTGCGGTTTACATGGGTCACAAGGTGGTGACGCTGGATCCGACGGCGGACTGTCCCGCTTCGCGCGTGTCTGACATGATTGTGGCGCCTTACGACGACGTGGATGCTTTGCGTCAATTGGCTGCGCGCTGCGACGTGCTGACCTATGAGTTTGAGAATGTCGATGCCGACGGACTGGACGCGGTCATCAAGGACGGTCAGCTGCCGCAGGGGACTGACCTGCTGCGCATTTCGCAAAACCGTATTTTTGAAAAAGACTTCCTCGCCAACAAGGCTGGCGTGACGGTCGCTCCTTATAAGGTAGTGACTTCTAGCTTGGACTTGGAGGATTTGGACTTGGACAAGACTTACGTCTTGAAAACGGCCACAGGCGGTTACGATGGTCACGGTCAAGTCGTCATCAAAACCAGCGACGATTTAGCTGCCGCGAACCAATTAGCAAACTCGGCTGAGTGTGTCTTGGAAGAATTTGTGGACTTTGATCTTGAAATCTCGGTCATCGTGTCAGGCAATGGCAAGGACGTGACGGTTTTCCCTGTTCAGGAAAATATCCACCGCAACAATATCCTCTCAAAAACCATTGTCCCAGCCCGCATCTCAGACCAACTGGCTGAGAAAGCCAAGAGCATGGCGGTGCAAATTGCCAAAAAGCTCCATCTCTCAGGCACCCTCTGCGTGGAAATGTTTGCGACAGCCGACGACATCATCGTCAACGAAATCGCACCACGCCCCCACAACTCAGGCCACTACTCCATCGAAGCTTGCGACTTCTCACAATTTGATACCCATATCCTAGGCGTGCTCGGCGCACCCCTTCCCAAAATTCACCTCCACGCCCCAGCTGTCATGCTCAATGTCCTTGGACAGCATGTCGAAAAAGCTGAGCACTACGTTGCAGAAAATCCTAGCGCTCACCTCCACCTCTATGGCAAAGCAGAAGCCAAACACAACCGCAAAATGGGACACGTGACGGTGTTCGCAGAAGACGCGGATAGTGTGGAGGAGTTTGGAGAAGGGATGGATTTATGACTTATAATGAATTTATTTTATGTTCTACATGTAAGAGGTGTATTAACTTAAGAATTCAGATGGGGAATTTTCCTGTTGATTTTGCTTTAAATTGTCCAGAGTGTAAAACAGAAATTACTGGTAGAGTTGAATTTAAACCATTTGACATAACTTTAACAAATGCACAAATTCTTGATAAAGATGTTCCTAACTATGATAAATTAACGGAGTTTCCTATATGGTGTTTAGAAATTTCTGCGGAATTCCCAACTCGAAAATTACATTTAAGAGAAAGTCCGTTTGATGGATTAGCGCCATTTATGGCTCAAATGGCTCGTATGAGTAAAAAAGATGACTTAACTGATATAAAAAAATTTCAGAATACAAGCATATTTGCAGACTTTATAAGGGATAAAAAACTAGATAATTTTAAACGTTTATATAATTTATATTGGAATCAACAAGATAGATATCTTTATCCAGAATTAAACAGGTTATTAAGTGATTACAGAGGACTGACGCCAATAACGGATGTGAAGAATATTTCAGATGCCACCATGGTGTTACATCAGTTATTTTTGACTACCTCTGGTATTAATTTTATTCTTGGAGAACACTCTTTATCGGAATATACAGAATTAAGCAATTGTATTTATAAATCAGAGCAACACAGAAAAGAATTGCTCAAATACAGCAATTATATTGCATGTAATTTTGATATGATTGAGAGGACCGCTTTTGATAAAATCACAGCTTTTGCCAAAATTTATCAAATTCTAATTCCTGTAGTTACATTGATGAATGTTGGAAATTATGAAAATTTAAATCAGGACGAAGCTGGCATTTCCGCAGCCAACTATAAAGAATTAAATGAGTTTTATGCTTCAAGTTATGAGTGGATTCTTGATAATATTAATCTGGTTATAGCACTTAATAATATTTTTGAGAGAAATAGTTACAATGAATGCTATAATGGGAAAAAATATAGAGACGATCTTGAAAAAATT
This sequence comes from Streptococcus dentiloxodontae, assembly GCF_053206925.1. Lineage (NCBI taxonomy): Bacteria > Bacillati > Bacillota > Bacilli > Lactobacillales > Streptococcaceae > Streptococcus > Streptococcus dentiloxodontae. Next base: position 22,667 of record NZ_JBRUHR010000019.1, read on the forward strand.
ACCACTAAGTTTCAGAAAATTAGCCAACATAATCCAAAACAATCTTATTTAAATATTTCAGAACAGTTTAGTAAACCAGTGAGTAGCCTTAATAATAAAATTAGGAATGCAATACAACATTATAGCTCTCAGGTGGATATTGATAATCAAGAAATTATTTTTAAGGATGAATATGGTGGTAGGGTTAGAGTTGAAAAATACTCTATTGTAGATTTCGCTAAGTTATGTATAATTAATTTTTCTTTAATTTTTTATATACTAGAAATAGTATACACTTTTCGTAAATTGAAATTAATCACAGATGGATTTACACCAACAATTTACTGGACAAAGAATGAAGAAATTTCTAAAGTAATGTCGAGTAACGAGGTAGGGAGCAAGCGGGAAAAGAAATTAAAAAATAGAATAAAGAAAAAAAGAAGAACAAGAAAATAGTAAAGCTTTTTAATGTAAAAGGAGACAAACAATGCTAAAACGTTATTCACGCCCTGAGATGGCGTCCATTTGGAGTGAGGAAAACAAGTACCGTGCTTGGTTGGAAGTGGAAATTTTGGCTGACGAGGCTTGGGCTGAGTTGGGTGAGATTCCTAAGGAAGATGTGGCCAAGATTCGCGAGAAGGCGGATTTTGATATTGACCGCATTTTGGAGATTGAGCAGCAAACCCGCCACGATGTGGTGGCCTTTACCCGTGCGGTTTCTGAGACGCTGGGTGAGGAGCGCAAGTGGGTGCATTTTGGCTTGACCTCAACAGATGTGGTAGATACGGCCTACGGCTACCTTTACAAACAGGCTAATGCCATTATCCGCAAGGATTTGGACAATTTCCTGGCTATCATCGCTGATAAGGCTAAGGAACACAAGTTCACCATCATGATGGGACGCACGCACGGGGTCCATGCGGAGCCAACAACTTTTGGTCTCAAGCTTGCGACTTGGTACAGCGAAATGAAGCGTAATATCGAGCGTTTTGAACATGCTGCCGCTGGTGTGGAAGCTGGGAAAATCTCTGGTGCCGTTGGGAACTTTGCCAATATTCCGCCATTTGTGGAAAAATATGTCTGTGACAAATTAGGCATCCGAGCTCAGGAAATTTCAACTCAAGTTTTACCACGTGACCTGCACGCCGAATATTTTGCTGCGCTAGCCAGCATTGCCACATCAATTGAGCGCATGGCGACGGAAATCCGCGGTCTGCAAAAGTCTGAACAGCGTGAGGTGGAAGAGTTTTTTGCCAAGGGTCAAAAGGGCAGCTCTGCTATGCCCCACAAACGCAACCCTATCGGTTCTGAAAACATGACGGGCCTCGCGCGTGTCATTCGCGGTCACATGGTGACGGCCTATGAGGATGTGTCCCTCTGGCACGAGCGCGATATTTCGCACTCATCGGCGGAGCGCATTATCACGCCTGATACGACCATTCTCATTGACTACATGCTCAACCGTTTTGGCAATATCGTCAAGAACCTGACGGTCTTCCCAGAAAACATGAAGCGCAACATGGGCTCTACCTTCGGTCTGATCTTTAGCCAGCGTGCTATGCTGACCTTGATTGAAAAAGGCATGACCCGCGAGCAGGCTTACGACCTTGTGCAGCCTAAGACAGCGCAGTCTTGGGACAACCAAGTGGACTTCAAACCGCTGCTGGAAGCAGACCCAGAAGTCACTTCCCGCCTGAGCCAAGAAGAAATCGACGAAATCTTCAACCCGGTTTACTACACTAAGCGTGTAGACGAGATTTTTGAGCGGATTGGTCTGGGTGACTAAAAAAACAAAAATTATTTTTAATTTAAGATTTGTATAAGAGAATTTTTAGATTGTCTTAAGGAAGAAAGGCTATACTAAAAACAATCCTAAATAACTTTTCTTTTTCATAAATCTCCTAAGAAATGCCTGGCTTGTATAAGTTGGGTATTTTTTTGCCGCATATGAAAAGCCCTCTATACTGAGCTGATAAGCTAATATAAAGGGCTTGTTTTTAGATTACATTTCATCAGGCGCTTCTACACCGAGAAGGCGAAGGGCTTCTTTTAACACTGTGGCTGTTGCATAGCTGAGCGCTAAGCGGCTGTCACGTTCTGGACTGTCATCAAGAATGCGTGTGTGTGCATAGTACTTGTTAAAGCTTTGCGCTAGATTGATAGCGAATTTAGCTACGATTGATGGTTCATAGTTATCGGCTGCACGATTGATGATACGTGGGAAATCCTGAATAAGCTTGATAATCTCCCAGCTTTCTGGATCCGTGAGACTGTATGTTTTATCAGCGGATGGTGTGAAATCAGCTTTGCGCAGAATGGATTGGGTGCGAGCGTGAGCATATTGGACATAGGGTCCCGTTTCACCTTCAAAGGATACCATGGCTTCAAGGTCAAAGTCATAGCCGTTCATGCGATCCGTTTTAAGGTCGTAGAACTTGATGGCACCGACTCCGACAGCGTGAGCGACAGCTTCTTTGTTAGGGAGGTCAGGATTTTTGGCTTCAATTTGAGCCTGAGCACGGCTGATTGCTTCTGCGATTGTTGGCTCCAGAAGAATAACGTTTCCTTTGCGGGTTGATAATTTTTTACCGCCTTTTGTAACAAGGCCAAAAGCAACGTGCATCATGTCATCTGACCAGTCGTATCCCATTTCCTTCAGCACCGCTTTTAACTGTTTAAAATGAGAGCTCTGCTCATTTCCTACGACATAAACAGCTTTGGCAAAGTCGTAAGTGCGCTTGCGATAAAGAGCTGCAGCTAAATCACGGGTAATGTAAAGGGTTGCTCCGTCGGATTTTTTGATGAGGGCTGGGTGCTCAATCCCATATTTTTCAAGATTGACAACTTGGGCACCTTGAGATTCCTGCAGAAGTCCTTTTTCTTCAAGAAGTTTTACCACTTCGTCCATCTTATCATTGTAAAAAGCTTCGCCATTATAGCTGTCAAAAGAAACATCAAGCTCATCGTAAAGGCGGTTAAATTCAACCAGACTTTCGTCACGGAACCATTGCCAGAGTTGGGTAGCCTCGGGATCGTTTGCTTCTAGTTTGCGGAACCATTCGCGTGCCTCTTCATCAAGAGTGGGATCTTTTTCGGCTTCTGCGTTAATGCGGACATAAAGCTGCAGCAGTTCCGAAATAGGATTGGCTTCAACTGCTGCTTGACTGCCCCATTTTTTATAAGCGACAATCAGCAGGCCGAATTGTTTGCCCCAATCACCAAGGTGGTTAATACGAACAGGCTTGTAGCCCTGCTTTTCTACAATATAAGCTAGACTGTCTGCAATAACGGTTGAGCGCAGATGGCCAATAGAAAATGGTTTGGCAATGTTAGGTGAGGACATGTCAAAAGCAATCTTACGGCCTTGTCCAATGTTCTGATCGCCATAGTGAGCGCCTTTACGAATGACTTGGCTGAGAACCTGACTGGAAATTTTGGCTTTATCAAAGAAAAAGTTGATGTAAGGTCCTACAGCTTCTACTTTCTCAAATTTAGAAGTATCAATCTTATCGGCAAGGTCGGCAGCGATTGCCTGTGGAGCTTTTCGCAGCACCTTTGCAAGAGAAAAGGCAGGAAAAGCAAGATCTCCCATGTCGGAATTTTTAGGGGTTTCTAAGAGGCTGAAAATAGTGTCTTGATCCAATTCAGGAACAATGTTTGCAATTTCAGCAGCAATTAATGTTTTTGTATTCATAGTTACTCCATTCAAAACTAGTCAGTCCTCATTATTTTACCATTATTTTGACTAATAGGGTAGGACTTATTGGCGTTTTCTTTCTGTTTGACTGGTGAAGAATCCCTGAAAAAATACAGAAATTTTGTTATAATATACATTATTTATACAATATTAAAGAGGATTTTGAAATGAAAAGAGACCGTCAAGCTGTTATCAAACAAATGATTGCTGCCGATAAAATCAGTACCCAAGAAGAGATTAAACAGCGTCTTGAAGAAGCGGGGATTTCCGTCACTCAGGCAACCTTATCCCGTGATTTGCGTGAGATTGGGCTTTTGAAGCTTCGTGATGAGGAAGGCAGGCTTTACTACAGTTTGTCGGAAGCTGTCATGACCACCTTAGATCCTGCAGTTTTTGATTACGTCAAAAAGGTTGCGCGTGCACAGTTTATGCTGATTTTGCATACGGATCTTGGTGAGGCAGATGTTCTGGCTAATTTGATTGATCATGATGATAATCCTGAGATTCTGGGGACAATCGCTGGTGCTGATACTCTTTTGGTTATTTGTAAAGATGAGCAGGTGGCTGCCAAACTGGAAAGTGAGTTGGGTTAATGGAGCAGGCAGAGCAGGTTTTTCAGGAATCCTTAGATGAATTATTGGGATTGCTCAAAGCCAATGAAACAGTCCTTGCTTATCAGGCGGCAGAGGCTGATATACAAAAGATACCTTTTCTTAGAGATCTAGCTCGCCAAATGAAAGCCTATCAGCAAGAAGCTGTGCTATTTCAAAAAATTGAGAAAGCCCAAGCTTATGAAGACTCAGATCAAAAGGCAGGTCTCATTCAGGAAGAATTGGATCAAATGCCGATTGTTCAGGATTATCGAAATAAAATGCAGGATGCCAGTGATTTATTGCAATATGTGACGAAGACACTTGAGGCAAAGATAAACGAGGAATTACGCCATGACTAAGGAAAAAATTTCACCAGGAATGCAGCAATATCTGGACATCAAAAAAGACTATTCAGATGCTTTTTTGCTTTTCAGAATGGGTGATTTTTACGAACTTTTTTATGAAGATGCCATTAAAGCGGCGCAAATTTTAGAAATTAGTCTAACCAGCCGTAATAAAAATGCAGATAATCCTATTCCTATGGCAGGAGTGCCTTATCACTCTGCTCAATCCTATATTGATGTTTTAGTTGATATGGGCTATAAAGTTGCTATCGCTGAGCAAATGGAAGATCCCAAGCGGGCAGTTGGAGTTGTTAAAAGAGAGGTTGTTCAGGTCATTACCCCCGGGACGGCTGTAGATAGTTCAAAGCCTGATAATGCCAATAATTTTTTAGTAGCCATAGATTGTCAGCAGGAGCAGTTTGGACTGTCATATATGGATTTATCTACGGGAGAGTTCTTTGCGACAGAACTGCCTGATTTTGCCAGTGTCTGCAGTGAAATTCAAAACTTAAAAGCACGAGAGGTTGTTGTAGGTTATCCTCTGGCTAAAGACGAAGAAGAAATTCTTGTTCGACAGCTTAATTTGGTACTATCAGCGGAAACAGAAATCTATCAAGCTGAGGATGATCTTTTAGATAACGGTCTGACGGATTTAGAATACGCTGCATCAGGTAAGCTGTTGTCTTACATTCACAAGACCCAAATGCGGGAACTCAGACATTTACAAAAAGCTAAGCATTACGAAATCAAGGATTACTTGCAGATGAGCTATGCAACTAAAGTTAGTCTGGATTTATTGGAGAATGCTCGTACAGGTAAAAAGCATGGCTCGCTTTTTTGGCTGCTGGATGAGACGAAGACAGCTATGGGCATGCGTTTATTGCGAACGTGGATTGACAGGCCGCTGATAAATCAAGCTGTTATTGAATCTCGTCAGAATATTGTACAAGTTTTTTTGGATAATTTTTTTGAACGCAGTGACTTGACAGAAAGTCTTAAAGGGGTTTACGATATTGAGCGATTAGCCAGCCGTGTCTCCTTTGGCAAGGCTAACCCTAAAGACCTTTTGCAGCTTGGCCAAACACTCGCTCAGGTGCCTGTTATTAAAGCGGTTTTAGAGTCTTTTGAGAATGCTGCGCTTGACAGTATTGTCAACCAACTTGACACTTTGCCTGAGTTGGAAAATTTAATTCGAACGGCTATTGATCCAGAGGCTCCAGCAACCATCACGGAAGGCGGAATCATTAAGACAGGATTTGACGAGACCTTAGACAAGTATCGAACAGTGATGAAAGAGGGTACATCTTGGATTGCCGACATAGAAGTTAAAGAGCGTCAGGCTTCTGGCATTAACACGCTTAAAATTGATTATAATCGTAAGGACGGCTATTATTTTCATGTGACAAATTCTAATCTTAGCTTAGTTCCAGAGCATTTTTTCCGAAAGGCTACCCTGAAAAATTCTGAACGTTTTGGAACTGCTGAATTAGCTAAAATTGAAGGAGAGCTGCTGGAAGCACGAGAGCAGTCTTCAACCCTTGAGTATGATATTTTTATACGAATCCGTGAGCGGGTAGAATCTTACATTGATCGGCTGCAAAACTTGGCAAAAGCTCTTGCAACAGTTGATGTTCTCCAAAGTTTAGCTGTTGTTGCAGAAACCAGCCACTATGTACGTCCAAGTTTCAATCATCATCAAACGATTGCAATTGATCAAGGACGTCATGCGGTTGTTGAAAAGGTTATGGGAACGCAAGAATACATTCCAAACAGTATTCACTTTGATGAAGAAACCTCCATTCAGCTTATCACAGGGCCAAATATGTCTGGTAAATCAACCTATATGCGTCAATTGGCGCTCATTACAGTCATGGCACAGCTCGGTTCTTATGTTCCAGCCAATAGCGCAAGCCTGCCTGTGTTTGATGCTATCTATACTCGTATTGGGGCAGCTGATGACCTCATTTCGGGTCAGTCAACTTTTATGGTTGAGATGATGGAAGCAAATCAAGCCATTCAGCGGGCAACAGAGCATTCTTTGATTTTATTTGATGAATTGGGTCGTGGGACGGCAACTTATGATGGTATGGCTTTGGCGCAGGCTATAATTGAGTTTATCCACAATCATGTGGGAGCAAAGACCATGTTTGCTACCCATTATCATGAGTTGACAACTCTGTCAACTAAATTGACAAAACTTGTCAATGTTCATGTGGCTACTTTGGAGAAAGGCGGTCAGGTAACCTTCCTTCATAAAATTGCAGATGGAGCGGCTGATAAATCTTATGGCATTCATGTTGCTAGAATTGCTGGAATGCCTGAGAATGTCTTGAGAAGAGCAGATACGATATTATCTCATTTAGAAACCAATACCGTCCAGTTAGATGTAGCGCAAGAACCGCTTCAATCAAATCAAAGAAATGAAGCTCTTCAGGCAGAATCTCAGGGGCGGCAACTCAGCCTTTTCGGAGAAGAAAAGGAACATAAGGAAGTGTTAGCAGCCTTATCTGCCGTAGATGTCATGAATTTGACACCTATGGAGGCTATGAATACGCTTTTTGAACTAAAAAAAATGCTTTAGCAAGCCTAGCCTGAGCTTCCGATAACTCAGGCCTTTTATGTTATAATAAAAGCCAAGTAAAGTGAGGAAACTATGTCGAAAATTGTTGAATTACCAGAAGTTTTGGCTAATCAAATTGCAGCCGGTGAAGTTATTGAACGACCTGCCAGTGTCGTCAAAGAATTGATTGAGAATGCCATTGATGCTGGTGCTAATCAAATCACTGTTGAAATTGAAGAGTCAGGTCTTAAATCCATTGCTGTGATTGATAATGGTGAAGGGATGACCAGCAGTGATGCAGCTATGAGTCTGCGGCGTCACGCTACCAGTAAGATAAAACAGCAGGGAGACCTCTTTCGGATTCGGACTTTAGGTTTTCGAGGAGAGGCTTTGCCCTCTATCGCTTCAATCAGTCAGATGACTATTATAACGGCTTCGGCTGATGAAAAAAGCGGTACTAAGTTGATTTCAAAAGGCGGCGTAATTGAAGAACAAGACGACTTTGCAGCTCCCAGAGGTACCAAGGTTATTGTAGAAAATCTTTTTTACAATACGCCTGCCCGTCTAAAATATATGAAGAGTTTGCAGGCAGAGCTGGCTCATATTATTGATGTGGTTAATCGCCTTAGTTTAGCACATCCCCAAATCGCTTTTGCTTTAGCAAATGATGGCCGTGAATTGGTTAAAACAAGCGGAACAGGTGATTTGCGTCAGGCTATTGCTGGTATTTATGGTATTAACACGGCTAAGAAAATGGTGGAAATTTCAGCTGTAGATCTTGATTTTGAAGTATCAGGCTATGTTAGTTTGCCTGAATTAACACGAGCCAATCGTAATTACATTACCCTTTTGATTAATGGGCGTTACATCAAAAATTTCCTGCTCAATCGTGCTATTTTGGATGGTTATGGCTCCAAACTGATGGTAGGACGTTTTCCGATTGCTGTGATTGATATTCAGATTGATCCTTACCTTGCTGATGTCAATGTTCATCCAACCAAACAGGAAGTTCGTATTTCTAAAGAAAAAGAGTTAATGCGATTGATTAGCTCCGCCATTGCCCAAAGTCTAAAAGAACAGGATTTGGTGCCAGATGCCTTGGAAAATTTGGCAAAATCCAGCACTAGGGGAGCTCAGAAACCAGAGCAGACTAGTTTGCCTTTGAAGCAAACCGGCCTTTATTATGACAAGGAACGTGGGGATTTCTTTATTAAAAACGATGGGCTAGCTGAGAATCCGATGCCGCCTCAAACGTCTGAATCTCAAGATATCCAACAGCCATCTTCAAGCAGTTCTGTCAGATATGCTCAGCGTCACGCCATAAATCAGGAAAATCAGCTAGAACACGATCACGTGGATTTTCAAAATAAGGCTAAAGTTAATCGTTTAATTGATCGTTTGGAAAAAGAGGAAACGTCAATTTTTCCGGAGTTAGATTATTTCGGACAGATGCATGGGACTTACCTTTTTGCACAGGCTAGAGAAGGCCTTTATATCATTGACCAGCATGCCGCACAAGAACGTGTCAAGTATGAATATTATCGTGAAAATATTGGGGAGGTCAATGATTCTCTGCAGCAGTTATTAGTCCCTTATCTTTTTGAATTTTCGCCATCAGATTTTCTTAATCTTCAGGAAAAAATGCCTTTACTTAATCAGGTTGGTATTTGTCTTGAACCCTATGGGGACAATACCTTTATTCTTCGTGAACATCCTATCTGGATGAAAGAAGAAGAAATAGAGTCTGGTATTTATGAAATGTGTGATATGCTGCTTTTGACCAACGAAGTGTCAATTAAGAAATATCGTGCAGAGCTGGCCATTATGATGAGTTGCAAACGCTCCATCAAGGCTAATCATGCCCTAGATGACTATTCTGCGCAAAATTTACTCGTCCAGCTGTCTCAATGTAAGAATCCTTATAATTGTCCGCACGGCCGTCCGGTCTTAGTGCATTTTACCAACGGTGATATGGAAAAGATGTTCCGACGTATCCAGGAAAACCACACAAGTTTGCGAGAATTAGGGAAGTATTAACCATTATGTTAAAGGATTTGTCTAGGGAATACCGTCCGTCAATCTGCCGTAAACTGAGGAAGTCAACATGACAATCTTGGAGGAATTATCAAACAAGAACGAACAAAAAGATAGGACACACAGGAAGCTTTGGTGAATGCGCTTGATGTTTCTAGGTAAACTATTCTGAATTGGGAAGAGGGACAGGTACTGCCAGACAGTGTGAGTTTGGTAAAACTTGCACTATATTACCAGCTATCATTTGACGAGCTGCTTGGTTTAAAGATGGCAATGAAAACGGTAGCGCCTATGGAGAAAATCTGCTGTTTTATTGGGATTTTGGGTCACTATCAGCAGCAATATTGTGATTCCTATGCTTGCATTGACCAAATAATTAGTAATGAGGTCACAAGATAAACAGATGCAGCATGTTTTAGTTTAGCTCTTTTTAGGGGATGTCAAGCATAAGACCGATCATTTATGGCAGACTATTATTCCGTATTGTTTGAAAATTTTTTGACATTTTGCTGTTTACCATTACCTAATTTTAAATCCGTCTAAAAAGGCGGATTTTTTGATATAATGAAAAGGATATTGTTGCAAAGGAATTTATCATGTACGATTACATCAAAGGAATACTTACTAAGATTACTGCCAAATATATTGTAGTAGAAGCTGCCGGTATCGGTTATATCATTAATGTAGCCAATCCTTACAGTTTCTCCCAACAAATGAATCAGGAGCTGCAAATATATTTGCACCAAGTAGTTCGTGAAGATGCTAACCTTTTATTTGGTTTTCATAATGAGACTGAAAAGACAGTCTTTCTCCAACTTATTTCGGTTTCAGGGATTGGCCCCACTACTGCACTTGCTATTGTTGCTGTGGATGATAATGATGGGCTGGTAGCTGCTATTGACAATAGCGATATTAAGTATCTGACGAAGTTTCCAAAGATTGGTAAGAAAACGGCTCAGCAAATGATTTTGGATTTAGCTGGTAAATTTGTAGAAGTCTCTGCAGAAAATAGCAAAGCGGTTAAAATAAAAACAGCAGAAAACGAACAATTAGATGAAGCTATGGAAGCTCTTCAAGCACTAGGTTATAAAGCTGCAGAGCTTAAGAAAATTAAAGCTTTCTTTGAGGGTACAAATGAGACCGCAGAGCAGTACGTTAAACAAGCATTGAAAATGCTGATGAAATAAGTACTGTGAACATCACTATAAAAGCAAGTAATAATGTGATAATAAGCATATACTGCGATTTATTGGTTTCAAATATTATTTTATTTTCTGATCTGATATAAGAAAGGAATGACTATGACAGCACGCTGTGGCTGGGTTAAAATGACCAACCCTTTATATGTTTCTTATCATGACAGAGAATGGGGTAAGGCACTCCATGATGATCGTGCCTTATTTGAATTGCTCTGCTTAGAATCTTATCAAGCAGGCCTTTCTTGGGAGACTGTGCTGAACAAGAGGGCTGCCTTTAAGACTGCTTTCTGCAATTATGAGATTTCTAAAGTTGCTGCTATGACAGATGCGCAGTTGGAGGACCTTTTACAGAATCCAGATATTATTCGCAATCGAGCTAAGCTTTTTGCAACTCGCACCAATGCACAAGCTTTTCTTAAAATTCAAGATAACTACGGTTCTTTTGATCATTATATTTGGTCTTTTGTAGCTAATCAGACAATTGACAACCCTGTTATCAATTATAAGGAAGTACCTGCCAAGACACTTCTTTCCGAAAAGATTTCTAAAGAACTTAAAAAGCAAGGGTTTAAATTTGTTGGACCGGTGTGTGTTTACTCTTTTTTGCAGGCAGCGGGATTAGTTAATGATCATGAAGTGGGTTGTGAATTTAAATAAAAGCCGAGTCAACTTATAAAACTTTAAAGTATAATACCCTAATATGAACTCTAAATTAAGGTATTATAATGTACAGTATAAACTAACTTTTTACTATCTGGTCTAATATTATAAAATACCAATACAAAAAAGGAGAGAACAATTATGATAAACCTATTTAATAAGTTTAAAAAAGAGAATCAGTCTCAAACAGCGGATTCATTAGTTAATATGGATGAGCTGGTGAATAGTTATCAAACGGTTGATAATACAAATATGGAAACCTCTGAGGAACAAGGCTATATCTTATGTTTTAAACCTATCACAGATGAAGAAGAGATAGAAACCGAGTTTGAACTAGAAATATCAGAGATAGATTTTGAAACATTAGATCCGCAGAATGATGGGTTAATACATTTATTTGTGTCTGATGAGAACGAAGCTCAAAGGATAGGGGATATTTTATCTGAACAGTTATCTGTACGGGATAATTGCCGTTATATATGGGTTGGCGTTCCTTATCCTAATGAGGACGTATAAAAAACTCCTATTTGAAGCTAGTTTTGGGCTTCAAATAGGAGTTTTTTTTACTTAATTAGAGAAATTCGTATTCAATTTCGGAGCAATTACGCTCACAGAGCAATCCCTTTTTAACATTTTTTCTTAGATTAGCACATAGTACCCAGTACCCAAAATCATCATTAGTCAATTCAAAAAAAGTTGATGTTTGGCGTTCCAGCTCCCACATGCTAATCTCAGGGTTCTGTTTCAAAGATTCAAAGATAGCAACCATAGTGTCTGGATCTCTAAAATAATATTTTAGTAATTTAGTAGGGGTCGGAAATAACTGCATAAATGACACTGCTTTTATTTCTTTTTTTAAAGGAATCAGCTTTGATACTTTAAATGTAGTATGTTGAAATGTTTTGAAAAATTCATAGTAATGAATTCTGTAATAAATGACTAATAAATCATTTATCTGTTCATGAGTTAGATTAGAATTTTTGGCAATCCAATCTCTAAGTCCTCCTCGATCCCGTCCATGGGCAGGTATTCCGTTTTCAGATACAATGCTTTCAATGGAAAGCTCCCCTTGCTGTAAAAGAGCTAGTACATCCCTAACATCTTCTGATTGATAATCCACTCCTGTAACAAGCTTGCTAAATTGTTCTTTTAGCATCGCTTTTGTCAATTTTATAACCTTATATTGTTCTTTTTCCATAAGGTAACTATACCAAAAAAATAGGGACACTGCAATCCTGAAATATAGCAGTAGGTCTTCTTGAAAAGAATTTAGAAATTGTTCATGGATTTCAAAGACAGCAAAATAAACCCAAATCCTCTAAATATTTAACCTAACTAGGTTTAGTAATAATTCACTAGTGTTGTTCTCCTAAAAAGAGTATCTTAGCATATAGGAGTGATTACTGGTTTAGCTAATCATAAAACCCTTGAAGCAGAACTAAAAAGATTGAGATCTGTTTACACAAACCTCAATTCTTTAACTAATTATTTACATAGTTACTGCTAAATTTAAATTAATTGGTTTTTTTCTTGAATCCGAAGAAAGCTGCCACTGCTACTGAAAAAGTTCCTATAAGAGTCACATAAGCCGATACTGTAGATTCTTCCCCAGTACTTGGAAGAGTAACAGTTTGTCCTGATGCATCTGTTCCAGTCATAGAACCATCTTTATTAACTGAAAATCCAACTGATTCTGCAGGGACAGTTTGAGTAGAGCCATCAGACTTTTGAACGACAACTTGCCCCCCACTACGGGTTCCAATAATAGTTTGATTACCAGCGATTGGAACTGAAGGTGCATTATTCTCTCCGTTGTTTGCTGTATTTGCTTCAGCATTTGATGTTGATGACGTTGATTTAGTTGAACTTGGGTCAGAACTAGATGAAGAAGATGATCCACCGTTAGATTGATTTGAAGAGGCAGAAGTTGAGGAAGCCGACGTTGAAGAAGCAGATGTACTAGAAGAAGAGCCACTGCTAGAATTAATTGGATTGGTTCCATCGTTTATGGCAGAAGAAGAGCTTTCAGGCACACTTGATGATGAAGGAGTTGTTGTTGAAGAGGGAACTATTGAAGAGCTGGTAGAGGGAATAGCATCATCTCCACCGACCGTTGTTGATGGACTACTGCTAACACTGGCGCTAGATGTGCTAACACTGCTGCTTGATGTAGGTACTTGCGGAGTACCAGAGTCAGGTGTAGGCTCATCGGCGAATATGGAAATTGATGTTAATCCAATTGCTATAGCTGTTAAAGCAGCACTGCAACGTAAAATTACTTTTTTCTTCATACTTAATAACCTTCCTTTTTAAATTACTTTTAACCTACATTATAAAAAAAAGTTTGAGAAGGAAGGAACATAGAGTATTTGACAGAATTATTTTGATGCTATCGTAGATATTAATTGTCTATATTGAGGGTTTTGCTTTAAAGAAATATTATCTGAATTAACATTTATTTTGGATTTGAAATAATGATTTAGGTTTTAATTTTTAAATATAATAATATTTCCTGTTTTGATATCATACAAATTTTTATCTCGTCTTTTCGATCGTACTCCGCACAATTCTAACCATGAGCTAACACGTGTTGGAATATAATCATATACGACTCCAACCTCTTTTTCAATCTGTTCGACCGTGGCTCCTTGATTCATCATTTTTGTTACTTCTAACATTGTGTCCACATTTGTCTCTATATTCATCGAAACAAAACCTGGTGTTAATGATAATTGAGCAAAATCCATAAGAGTCATTGATTTTTTTAATTCCTCAATTATTTTCATGCGTGACATATATTTTTGTCGTAAAATAAGCACTTCAAAGTAGTGTAGTCTATAGTAGCACAGCAATACTTCGTCAGTAATTTGTGCAGTTATACCGCAGTCTTTTAATATTAATCTAAACGTATATTCTACACTTTTTTGTATTTTCAATCCCTCCATGGACAAGAGGGAGTAGAGAGAGTTGTAATATTCTTTCTGCATCAACTTAATAAGTTTTAACACAGATTCGTTTGTTATGTTGTACCTTAAAATAATTTCGTCCAAACGATTAATAATATCGTTAAACGTTAATGTGCTTACTTTAATCATATTGTATCCCCATCCCCATACCTATATTTTATCAGTTCTCTATATGGTGTCAAATTAAGTTAGTATTTTTGGGAGTAAAAAAATAAAATGTTTTTCCAGTTAACCTAAAGAGAAGAGACCTTTTTGATAATATATTTATTAATGAGAGAGTTGACAAAAGGTCTATTTTTTGTTAGTTTATAAACAAACAAAATTTTAAAGTATTGTTTGAAAAAATTACGAATAATAAGATAGGTGAATCAAATGAAAGCTGAACTCATTACTGTTGGAACCGAAATCCTAACGGGTCAAATCATTAATACCAACGCTCAATTTTTGTCTGAAAAATTAGCTGAACTCGGTATTGATGTGTATTTTCAAACAGCTGTTGGTGATAATGAGGGGCGCCTTTTGTCTGTTATTGACTTGGCCAGTAAGCGCAGTGATTTAGTTATTCTTTGTGGCGGTCTTGGGCCGACAGAGGATGATTTAACTAAACAAACCTTAGCTAAATTTCTGAATAGGAGTCTGATTTTTGATGATTTGGCCAGTCGAAAACTTGATGATTTCTTTGCTTTACGTCCTCAATATGCTCGCACACCAAATAACGAACGTCAGGCACAAGTGGTGGAAGGTTCAATACCTCTGCAAAACAGAACAGGGCTTGCAGTAGGCGGCATTCTTACGGTAAATAAAGTAACATATGTTGTTTTACCTGGGCCTCCAAGTGAGCTTAAACCGATGGTTAATGAAGAATTGGTGCCGCTTTTAGTTAACAATCAAACTAAGCTTTACTCTCGTGTGTTGCGTTTCTTTGGAATAGGTGAGAGCCAGTTAGCAACTGTTTTGTCCGAATTGATTGATCAGCAGACGGATCCGACCATAGCACCTTATGCTAAAATTGGTGAAGTGACCCTGCGTTTATCTACAAAAGCAAATACAAAAGAGGAGGCTGACACAAAACTTAATGCTTTAGAAAATAGGATTTTATCAATTCAAACATTAAATGGCCAATTCTTATCAGAATTACTCTATGGCTACGGTGAAACTAATAGCTTGGCGCGTGAAACTTTTGGCTTATTAAAAAAATACGGTAAGACAATCACAGCAGCTGAAAGTTTAACCGCAGGGTTATTTCAGTCAAGTATTGCTGATTTTTCCGGTTCTTCAGCAGTTTTTAATGGTGGATTTGTAACTTACAGTATTGAAGAAAAATCTAAAATGTTGGGGATTCCTTTGTCCGATTTGCAAAAACATGGTGTTGTCAGTGATTTTACAGCACAGGCTATGGCAAAAGGCGCGAAAGAAAAAACAGGAACTGACATCGCTATTTCTTTAACAGGTGTAGCTGGTCCAGACAGTCTTGAGGGACATCCAGCAGGAACAGTTTTCATTGGTATCGCCTTTGGAGGAGAAGTTTCTTCCATTAAAGTCAATATAGGCAGACGCAGTCGTTCAGACGTTCGCTATATCAGCACTCTACATGCCTTTAATTTGGTACGTAAAGCTTTAATAAAACAATAAAAATTGCTATAATGATATGAATTATCTCTAGGAAAGAAGAGGAAAATTAGTGGCTAAAAAAGTAAAAAAAACAGAAGAAATCACAAAGAAATTTGGTGATGAACGTCGTAAAGCACTTGATGATGCTTTAAAAAATATCGAAAAAGACTTTGGTAAGGGTGCGGTTATGCGTTTAGGTGAACGTGCCGAGCAAAAAGTTCAAGTAATGAGTTCTGGAAGTCTGGCATTGGATATTGCTCTTGGAGCGGGTGGTTATCCTAAGGGACGAATTGTTGAAATTTACGGTCCGGAATCCTCGGGTAAAACAACTGTCGCACTTCATGCTGTAGCACAAGCGCAAAAAGAAGGCGGGATTGCTGCCTTCATTGATGCAGAGCATGCACTTGATCCTGCTTATGCTGCTGCACTTGGTGTGAATATTGATGAGCTTCTTTTGTCACAACCGGATTCGGGCGAACAAGGTTTAGAAATAGCCGGTAAACTAATTGATTCGGGTGCGGTTGATTTGGTTGTTATTGATTCGGTTGCAGCCCTTGTTCCGCGAGCAGAAATTGATGGTGATATTGGTGACAGCCATGTTGGTCTTCAGGCTCGTATGATGAGTCAAGCCATGCGTAAGCTATCTGCTTCTATTAATAAAACAAAAACGATAGCTATTTTTATCAATCAGTTGCGTGAAAAAGTAGGAATTATGTTTGGTAATCCGGAAACTACACCAGGTGGCAGAGCACTTAAGTTTTACTCTTCTGTTCGTCTTGATGTTCGTGGTAACACTCAAATCAAAGGTACTGGTGATCAGAAAGACCAAAATGTTGGTAAAGAAACCAAAATTAAAGTGGTGAAAAATAAGGTGGCTCCGCCTTTTAAAGAAGCTTTTGTAGAAATTATGTATGGTGAAGGTATTTCCAAAACTGGTGAACTTGTTAAGATTGCAACGGATTTGGGTATTATTCAAAAAGCTGGAGCTTGGTATTCTTACAATAATGAGAAAATTGGGCAGGGTTCTGAAAATGCTAAGAGATTCTTAGCAGATAATCCAGAAATATTTGATGAAATTGATCATAAAGTGCGAGTTAAGTTTGGCTTAGTTGAGGCTGACTCAAGTGATGTGCCGGCAGAAGAACATGAAGATGAGGCAGATGATCTGGTTCTTGACCTTGATACTACTATAGAAATTGAAGATTAATCTTGAAGATTTATTAAACATTCAAGTAAAAGTGTATTAAGTTATAGATTTTCTGTGATGGGATTGATTTTAACTTTTTATTTCTTTTTCGAGCGATAAGTTTTTTGTAGGGAAAAGGTTGCAGAGTTTTAATCTGATTGTTATAAAGACTTTTGATAGACGCGGTTTCAGTATCTTTTTAGGTTATCTGATTAAAATAGGTCGCAAGACCTATTTTCTAGTTGAGGTCTTTGTGTTAAGATACTAGTATCATGTGACAGAAAGAGAGATTTGACATGATTAAAATTTATACAATTTCAAGCTGTACAAGCTGTAAAAAAGCAAAAACATGGCTGAATAATCATCAGCTTCCTTATAAAGAACAAAATCTTGGAAAAGAACCATTAACAAAAGAGGAAATTTTAGCTATTCTTTCTAAAACAGAAAATGGCGTTGAAAGTATTGTTTCATCAAAAAATCGTTATGCAAAAGCTCTTAATTGTGATATTGATGAACTTAGTGTTAGCGAAGTAATTGACTTAATTCAAGAAAATCCGCGTATTCTTAAGAGTCCGATTTTGATTGATGATAAACGTCTACAGGTTGGCTATAAAGAAGATGATATTCGTGCATTTTTGCCACGTTCAATTCGTAATGTTGAAAATTCTCAGGCTCGTCTTCGGGCTGCTCTATAATCCGCTATAACGTAAATTAATAACAGGATGATTTACGAAGATAACTGTACTTTTTAGAGACAGTTTGGTTAATAGTTGAAAAGATAAGCTTTCACACCCCTTGTCTATGTGAATTCATGTAGGCAAGGGTTTTTTATTTGTTTTCAGATTTTATAATCAAATGCTAATAAATAATATTGAAAGAAAAAACGACTTGTGATATAATTTTTTTAAAAATTAATCATAGGAGTTTGTAAGTGAAAGAAAGTTTTGGTCAGCGTGTACAGCGTTTGCGGAAGGAAAAGAATATTTCGCAACAAGACTTTTGCGGAGATGAAAGTGAATTATCCATTCGTCAGCTGGGACGAATTGAGAATGATGCTTCTATTCCTAATTTGGCTAAAGTCTATTTTATTGCCGACCAGTTAAAGGTATCAGTGGCTACTTTGACTGATGGAGAAAATTATGAATTGCCAATCAGATATAAAGAATTAAAACATTTTTTATTAAAGGTACGTTCTAATGGTAATCCGATAAAATTGAAAGAAAAAGAAGCCGCATTAACTGAGATTTATAATGTTTTCTATGAACGTTTACCCGAAGATGAAGCTCTGATTATTGATTGTTTAGATTATTCTATGAAAGTTGTCAAAATGGAAGATGCAGAATTAGCCACAGACATACTTCAAGAATATTTTGAGCAAGTTAAAAATAGAGAGCTTTATTCAACCAACGATCTAGTCATTATTGATTTATACTTAGTATCTGTTCAGGTCTCTAAGTATAATGATTTGATTTTTAATAAAGTAGAACATGATAAACTTTTTGACAATTTATTAAGTCAAGTACAATCTATTGATGTTGATAATCTCTTTCTAGTTAGAGAAATCCTTCTAGGCAATCTGGGTATGCTTATTGAATGGAGGGAATTGGATAAAATTAAACAAAATTTAAGTGCTTTGGAAGATATACTTGTCAAAACACAGGATTTTCAGCGTAAGCCTATCGTTGATATGCTTTATTGGAAGTATTTTTTACTGAAAAAAAGAGAAGATAAAGCAAAACATTTTCATCAATCGTCAATTCAATTTGCTTCACTTTTAAATGACCAATTTCTAATCCAACAATTGGAACGAGAGTGGGAAAATGATCAAAAAAATTTAAAATAGGACATTGATGTCCTGTTCATTTATCTTTATTGCCGTTACAATAATAGTATGAAAAAGATAAGTGAAAGGAGTTAGTCATGATCTTTTTAAGTGGATTATTTTGGTGGTACAACCGATAATTTTTATATAAAGTGTACAGTGATTGCTGTACACTTTTTAAATAAATATTAGCTATTTGAATATAATACGGCAAATTTCAAGTTGAAGTTAGCCACTTTGTAAAAACTCTCTGGGAGATTTGTAACCAAGTAGTTTCTTGGGATAGTTGTTCATCCAATTTTCAATGAATGCGACCAAAGAGCTGGTCGCATTTTGAG
>NZ_JBRUHR010000020.1:0-41642 GCF_053206925.1 Streptococcus dentiloxodontae
GGCTTTCGAAACTTCAAAAACTTTAAAACTAAAATTCTTATCGCTTTGAACATGCAAAGAGAGAGAACCAATCTGATTCTCTCTCGTGCTTAGTTATAAGTCACCCACTACAGTTGACAAAGAGCCTCAAAAGGAGGCAGTTTTAGTTTATGAATACTCTATCCCTATTTCATCAAAGCAATCCCAACTAAAAGCGAATTACTTCTAGCTGCAGAAGCTGTACTTAAGGCAATAGAAGCTGTATTTGATGCAATAGAAGCCAAGTGCACATTTGCGGTTTTTAATTGTCTAACAACTTCATCTAACTGCTCATTAATCTTATGAACAGCTTCCAAGATTTGTCCTTGTCTTTCTTCTAGCCTATATTTGTGTTGTTCATCACGCAAAATATTGGCTGCTTCTTTGAAGGTATCTGCTCTGTAATCCTCTATAAGCTCCCAAAGGCCTGCTACATCAGTTGCGTTGCAAAAGCGGCTGGGAATAACCTCCTTTAACTCAAGATACTGCGAATCAATTTCGATATTATGAACAGCCGTTTCTAACTCAGACAAATGAGTATCCTCTTCCCATTCTTTTTCCAAGCGTGAGATATTACGGCTGCTTATTATCCTGCTATACCCCACTATAGTTAATACAGAATATATAGCAATTCCTACAACACAAACAATAACCACTACCCCAACAATGTACATGATAAATTCTACAATTTTCGTAAATAAAGTAGCATGGACATCCATAAAAGTTAATACAATAGCAGCTATAAGAAGGATAAGCCCTACCGCACCTGCTACAAAACCAGATATGTCTGAGGCTCTATTATTCTCCCTCTCCTTATTGATTAACATTTGGTATCTATCATGTATATCAGCAATCTGACCCTTTAAATTTTCTAACGTGTTTAAATAACCATATGTATAAACCAATTTATTAAGCAGCTCTTCCCTAGAATATTCGTTCATTACTTAGTCCTCTCTTTTAATAAACTACACTTGCTCCGATATTATAACATTTTGATAAATATTCGTAAAATAGCCTTTCCAAGAAAAGAATTTAACCTCCCATTCTATGAAGACTTAAGAGGTTATCACAAAAATATATTTGTTACAACAGAAAAAAATAATAAACACCTATTTTTAGATTTTCAAACCATTTTGTTATAATAATTACAAAAAAGACAAAGGATAATCTATGGTTTTATCAAAAAAGAGAGCACGTAAAGTCATTGAAGAAATTATAGCCCTGTACCCTGATGCACAGCCAACTCTGAACTTTCGTAATCATTTCGAGTTATTAATTGCAGTCATGCTATCAGCACAGACAACAGATTTGGCAGTTAACAAAGTTACTCCGGCTCTATTTGCAGCTTATCCAACACCGCAGGCTATGGCTAAAGCGACACCAAAAGAATTGGAAAAATATATTTCAAAACTTGGCTTGTACCGTAACAAAGCCAAATTTATGCAGACCTGTGCCCAAGAACTGGTTGAAAAATATGATGGGGTTGTTCCTCATACGCGTGAAGAGCTAGAGAGTTTGGCAGGAGTCGGAAGAAAAACAACCAATGTTGTTCTAAGTATCGGATTTGGTATCCCAGCCTTTGCAGTTGACACACACGTTGGCCGTATTTGTAAACATCATAATATTGTCAAAAAATCAGCAACACCTCTTGAAACCGAAAAACGTGTCATGGAGGTCTTGCCGCCAGAAGAATGGCTGCCTGCTCACCAAGCAATGATTTTATTTGGCCGTCAAGTCTGCCATCCCAAAAATCCTGAATGCCATAAGTTTCCTCAATTATATGAGTTTGATTAATTCGCTTGCTTTAAAAGAGATAACAAAAAAATCGGCTTGAAGCCGATTTTTTATGATTAAAGACGTGCACTCAATTCTGCACTAAGTTCTTCAAAACCTGGTTTACCAAGAAGGGCAAACATGTTTTTCTTATAAGCCTCAACATCTGGCTGATCAAACGGATTAACAGCGTTAAGGTAACCTGAAATAGCAATCGCAATCTCGAAGAAATAAATAGTGTATCCTAACGTGAACTCATCTTGTTCTGGAAGAGTTAGGTAAGTGTTTGGTACACCGCCATCTGTGTGAGCAAGAAGCACTCCATCTGTAGCTTTTTTATTGGCAAAATCAACATCTTTTCCTTGAAGATAGCCCAATCCATCAAGATCTTCAGCTAATTCTGGAATGATTACATTTTTGCGTGGTTTATCAACACGAACAACTGTTTCAAAAATGATTCGTGCACCTTCTTGGATATATTGTCCAAGCGAATGAAGATCTGTTGAAAAGTTAGCCGATGATGGGTAAATGCCTTTTTGATCTTTACCTTCTGATTCACCTGCCAACTGTTTCCACCACTCTGAAAAATACTGAAGTGATGGTTCATAATTGACCAGAATTTCTGTTGAATAGCCTTTGCGGTAAAGAACATTACGAACTGCTGCGTATTGGTAAGCTTCATTTTCAGCAATTTTATCTGAAGAATAGTCCTGACGCGCTGCATTTGCCCCTTCCATCAATTTAGTGATGTCAGCACCACTGGCTGCAATAGGCAAAAGGCCTACTGCTGTTAAAACTGAAAAGCGCCCACCGACATTATCCGGAACAACAAATGTTTCCCAGCCATTGGCATCAGCTTCAACCTTAACAGCACCCTTTACCTTATCTGTTGTTGCATAGATACGCTTATTGGCTTCTTCTTGACCATATTTTTTGATCAAAAGTTCTTTGAAAACACGAAAGGCAATGGCCGGTTCGGTTGTTGTACCCGATTTAGAAATAACATTTACTGAGAATTCTTTATCCTGAACGTATTCCACAAGATCAGCCAAGTAAGTTGATGAAATAGAGTTACCAGCGTAAAGGATTTGTGGGGCTTTACGTTTGTCAGCAGATTGCAAGTTCACAAAATGGTTGCTTAAGAAATCAATAGCTGCTTTGGCACCAAGATAAGAGCCGCCAATACCGATAACTACAAGCACCTGACTGTCTGATTTAATTTTTTCAGCTGCTTTTTGAATACGTGCAAATTCTTCTTTATCATAGTTTTCTGGAAGATCAAGCCAGCCAAGAAAATCAGCCCCTGGTCCTGTTCCTTCGCGAAGCATTTTATCCGCTGCTGAAACTTGAGACTGCAGGTAATCAATTTCATTCTGATTGGCAAATTTGCCCAAAATTTTTGAATAATCAAATTTAATATGTGTCATGTTAAGGATACTCCTCTATAAAATTAGGTATACTTTTTCAGTTTACTCTTTTCTGCTCTATTTTTCAATGTTTTTAAGTCCCTTTTTACAAAAAAAGAAAACGGTTGCTCTGCTAAAACTTTATAAAAGCTAAACAGTTAGGAAACAGACTTAATAATTTCTACTCGCGTAATAACATCATCTTTCATACTGTCAACACGTAAGGCAACATCTTTAAAATAAATGGACGCGCCTATAGCTATATGTTTGTCCTCTTCTCGTAAATGTCTTGCCATAAAATCCCGCATCAATTCACTTTTTTCTCCATCTAAATCAACTCTTGCCAAGACATTGGCAATTTTGACTTTCTGGCTTCCTCTGACAATGATATTGTTAGAATCATCAAAACTCGTAAACAAGTACTTACGGGTCGCAAATAAAATGGCAATAGCTGCAACACCGATTAAAGTGTCCAAAGCGCTGCTATGCGAGACTACTAGCTCTCTTGCTACCGCAAATAAGAGTACTTCGATAATAGTACTAGGCGTATGTTTGGTCAGCATCTTGATCAATTCCACACCTATGGCAATGTTCATAGCCTGGTTTAGAAAATTTTGCAAATAAGCCTCAATATCAACATTATCGGTTAAAACATTACCCATATCCAATACTAAACGGCCAGTTAAGAGCAGCAGAACTACAAGCAAGATGAGTGAAATGATAATTTCTACGTAAAAAGATAGCTCATATAAACTGACTTGAAAAAATTTTCTCATAAATTCTCCTTGTAATTAAAAGTTCTAAAAACGGGTAAAATTAGGACCTCTGTCTTGAACTTTTATTATAACTTAGATAAAAAGTATTCTCAAGAGCAATAAAAAAGAGCACACGCTCGACATCGCTTAGGGCTGCTGGATTCCTCCCCTGACCCACTTCACGCACGGACGTTGCTCCAAGGATTATTATAGCATATTTTACTTAGTTTGCAAGTTTTGACTCTGCTTTGACTGCTTTCTTTCTCTCGCGGCTTTGTCTGAAAAAATCCTGCATGATTTGGGCACATTCCGCTTCTAGCACCCCTGTTTCTACTTTCACACGGTGATTGAGACGCTCATCGGTTAGAATGTTATAAAGGCTGCCAGCAGCGCCAAATTTAGCATTTGGGGCGCCATAGATGACTTGCGGAATGCGTGCCAAGCCAATGGCTCCGCTGCACATGACACAGGGCTCAATGGTGACAAAAAGCGTACAATCCAACAGACGCCAATTGCCTTCATGGATATTGGCTTGGTTGATAGCCATGATTTCGGCATGCATGATGGCTTGGTTGAGCTCCTCACGCGCATTGTGCCCGCGACCAATGATTTGGCCGTCCTTGACGATAACACAGCCGATAGGAATTTCTTCTTTGGCTAGTGATTTTTGAGCTTCTTTCAGGGCCTCTGCCATAAAAAATTCTTTTTCTGCCTGAGTGAAGTCTGTCATCAGCAATCACCAATTTCCCATGATTTGTGGGGCTCTGCCAATTCTACCGGAATGCCATTGGAGTAGGTTTCCGTCTGACTTCTGAGAATTTCTAGATGGCTGTCTGGAGCAATACCTGCTGGCGGTACTGGCGGCATGTGGGTCAAAACCAGACGTTTTACCTTAGCCGCGCTAGCAATTTCCCCAGCTTCCTTGGTGGTCAAATGAGCGATGTGATTTTCATTGCCTTCGTAAAGGTAAACATCCGCCAAAAAGAGGTCAGCGCCTGCGGCAAATTGCGCCAAATCAGCAAAATAACCTGTGTCACCCGTGAAGACAAATACTTGCCCTGTCGTGCGCTCTACAATCCGAAAGGCATAGCAGGGCACAGGGTGAACCGTTTTGATAAAAGTAATGTCAAAGGGTCCGATTTGCTGCACACCCTTAACATCATAGGCAAGACCCTGCGAGACACCATCAAGAGTCAGTTTGCTAAACTCGTAGGCGTCCTCATCATGTCCGTAGATGGGCAAAACCTTAGGCTCCCAGAGATGCTTGGGATAAAGTTGAAAATAGTGACGCAGAACGCCCAAATCAGCGACGTGATCAGGATGGTAGTGGGAAATAATAACCGCATCCAAATCTAGCGGACTGATTTCTTTTTCGAGTTCATTGAGAGCACGGCTGCCGCAATCAACCAGCAGTTGAAAGCCGTCTGCGCCTGTCAAGAGATAAGAGGTTGTGCCACCGTCTTTGTAAGGATAAGCTCCCCAGCAGCCAAGTGTTGTCAGTTTCATAAAAAACACCTTCTTTGATTAAATACTCATGGAAAACCAGAATGGCACATCCTTGACAGCACCTTGCCGTACGCTGCTGCAACTTGCTGCTTACCTTCCAGTACGATTCCGATTTTCTTTGAGTATTATTATAACAAAAAGAAAGTAGGATAAGTTAAAAAACCTAATGGCTATCTCTAACAAGTGAAAAACATAATCTAAGAGGGTCATCTTGTGAAACTATCAAGGTTAGAAAGTGCTTGTATCTCACTGCTTAACTATCAAAAGAAGTTAGAACTTTATTGTGTCCTAACTTCTTTGGCTTTATTTTTCTGACTGTGGACGGCGAATGGCAATAAGTGCTGCAAGAGCTAATATAATAAATCCTGCCACCGTTAAATACGGAGCAAATTTTTCGCCGGTAGAAGGTAAACCGTTAGTTTTTGAAGATTTATTCTTTTTAGAAGATTTTGATGTCTGCGCTGCCGCCTTAGCATCTGCTGAAGAAGCACTTGTTGAAGCAGACGGATCTGTTGATGAGGCTGAGGTACTCTCTTCAGAAGAACTTGATGCTTCTGTTGAAGAAGAGCTTGCAGCTACTTGGTTAGAACGCCCTGAACCATAAGCTTCCTGCATAACATAAGTAGCCGTACGAGTTCGTCCTGCAAAGTTATCTCCAGATAAATTCAAAGTATTAGTGAATGAAGTACCTGTTGTGGCTGCTTCATCTGTGATTTTAGTACGGTAAGAAATAACATAAGCCCAACCATAGCCATCACCGCTATTGTTATTACGGCTTAGGGTAAATCCTGTAGGAGTCACCTCAGCTTCTGCCGTATGATTATCATGGACAAAGCGTGAACGAGCTTCTGCGTCTGAATCAACAGGATCATTTGCAACATACTGCAAACGGACAATACGAAGGCTATTTGTCACCATTTCCTGACCTTCACCAATAGTATCACTGATAACCATATTTGTAATAGGATCTTGCGCCCCATTAACAACCATAAACCATTCAATATAACCTGACTCATTTTGATAGCCATACTTAAACGTGTAACTATCAATTTCGCCAGCGTTGCTGGCATTGTAATTTAAAGAATATTGGGTTCCTTGATAGGTGGTTGTGACAGGTCCAGATTCGGTTACCACACTCGAATCAATGTGCAGCAAAACGGTTAATTCTAAGGTTTTATTTAGAGGTTCTTTTGTAAATTGATCGGTAAAGGTTACTGTGAGCGTTTTAGAGGAACGATCAATCGTAGCTGTTCCAATTTTTACACCTGCTTTATCGTAAACATCAGAGTCCGCTACATCAAAAGTTTGTCCTGAGACAAATGCCAATTCATTTGGAAGAGTAAGTGTCAGCGTATCACCTTCAGCAATGGAAACTGAATCGTCAAAAGAGACACTGTTTGTAGCCGTTATCGTTGTTCCGGCATTAACACTTGTAGCTGAGCTGACCGTTGATCCATCAACCGTCAGATTCGTAGAATTTGTATAGCTTGTAATTTCACTAGCATCAACTCTTGTCGTAAAAATAAAGCCTACTAAAGCAAGTAAAGTCAACCCTAAAAAAGTTGAGAGTATTTTTTTCATATCATCACCTTTCTTAACACTTTGATAAATCATCTGCAACTATCTTTAAACACATTCAAAAGGGAAAATTGCTACGGTGCCTCCTTTCATCATCTATTTGTCTACAGCAACACTAGAAATTACCAATGTGATTATTAAATTTGGAGTCATAATAATTTTTTAAACTTACTGTTACTTAAATGGTTTAAATGGCTGATTGCTTAGAAATGGTTGCAGAAAAAAATTGCAAATATTAAGTGAAAATAGTTTCAGTTATTAATTATTTACATACCATTAATATAATACAATAATCCCCCTTAATTATTAGTTTACCATGAAAGGGCTATCTTGTAAATTATATTAAGATTAAAATACAAAATAAAATATTTTGTCATATTTGAAATCAAGATTTCAGATCCAATCTTGATATTTTTTACTGCAAAAAAGCAGCCTCGCGGCTGCTTTTATTTATGACAGATACTTTGATACCTTGTTACAGCATCACATTAACAGTTAAAATGGCAGTTCCTCCTCTTCTAAAACCAAATCAGCTAAGTCCCCAGCTGTATTATTCTCACGCATAGCTCGCTGAGCACGGCTTTCCAAAAGCTGGAATGATTGCGCTAAAACCTCTGTTACATAATGAGTTTGCCCATCTTTTTCATACTTGCGGGTGCGTAATTCCCCATCAAGAGAAATAAGGCTGCCTTTGGCAGCATAAGATGCCAACGTTTCTGCTAAGCGCCCCCAGACTACAACATTAACAAAATCAGCTTCACGCTCGCCATCTTTTGATTTAAAGCGGCGATTTACAGCTACCGTTACACGTGTTACTGACCTATCATTAGGTGTTTTGACCGTTTCTGGAGTCGCTGTCAAGCGACCAATTAAAACAACTTTATTATACATTTGTTTACCTCCTAACTATCTATTCGTAAGTCAGAGAGAAAAATGCTAAAATAAAGAAAAATTTAAATCATTTTATCAAAAGGATTTTATATGACCATTGCATTTTTAGTCTTTCAAAAATTAGTTGTGCTCTTCTCAATTATGGGGCTTGGGCTCTACTTAACACATAAAGAGATTTTTACAAAAGATGTCACTCTGAAATTATCCAAATTACTGACAACTTATGTTGCCCCAAGTCTATTTGTTTCCTCCTTTATCAGTCAAAAATTTTCGGCTGAACGGCTCTTTTTGCTCTTAACCATGATTGCCGCCGCATTCTTTTTGCTATTCACCCGTATGATTTTAGTAAAATTTTTGTTGGCTGATGAACGCAATATGGACAAATATGCGACTCTTTTTGCCAATGTTGGTTTCATGGGAACACCTTTAGCAGAGGCAGTCGGCGGTACAAATGCGGTTTTTTTCATTTCAGGCTTCGTTGTTGCTAATCAGATTATGCAATGGACTTACGGAATTTACTTGATTTCAAAAGGAAAAGCTGGTATTAATTTACGCTCAGTCTTGGTTAACCCTGCTATGATTGCTACAATTATAGGTCTTTTTCTCTTCAGCCTTCCCTTTGATTTACCAACAGTTTTTACTGATGCCATTACCACCGTCGCTAAATTAAATACACCTCTTTCCACCTTGGTTTTAGGCTCCTATTTTTACAAAGTTAAATTCAAAGATATTTTTCTCTATAAACCAGCTTATTACACCGCTTTTCTACGACTCTTTTTGACTTCTTTTATCAGTATCATAACCATCTGGATTCTGCCTATTTCCTCTTATGATGTAAAACTAGCCCTGACAATTGCCTCAACATCACCAACAGCTATGAATGCGGCCTTGCTTAGTCAGGTTTACGGCGGGGATTATGAGTATGGTTCTCGTTTGGTGCTTCTGACAACCGTACTGTCACTTATTAGTATCCCTATTATGATGACCCTAGCAGACTATCTTTATCTCTGAAGACTCACAAAAAGCTGGGACAGACAGCCATGATTGCACAGCAATCATTGTGGTTTGTCCCAGCCTCTTTTTATAATACTTCTGTTGGCAAATTCATTCCCTTCCAACCTTCAAAGGCTCCGCTAAGTTCATAAGCTTTAAAACCAGCCTTAAGAAGGATTAGCAAAGCCTGTTTACCTAGAATTGTTCCACCATTCCAATCATAAACCACATAGGTTTTGCTTTTATCTAAAGTATCTAACTGACCGGCTAAATCCTTAGCAGGAAGCGCCTTGGCTCCTTTGATTTGTTCTTTCTTGACAAAGGCAGGGGCATTGCGAACATCCAATACCACTATATCCGAATTCTCCTCCTTCATAGCCTCCAAGACTTTAAAATGATTAATGTATAAGTCTAAGTACATCTCCAAAAATGCGATTTTTTCCATTTTTATGAATCCTCCTGAATGATTTTTGCAATAGTTAAAATAGTCTGCTCTTCTTCCTTGGTCAGATTTTTGACAATCTCCTGTTCGATCTTATGCATACTTTCCCACATCTCTCTGGCAATCTTTTCGCCAGTTGTCGTTAAAATAAGCAAATTCTGACGCCTGTCTTTTGGATTTTTTTGTCGCTGAAGTAAGGCCTTCCTCTCCAAATCATCAATTAACTGCCCAATGGTCGTGCGGTCAATCCCCATACGATCACCAATCTCTGCTTGCGTTAAAGACGGATGATTCAAAACAGTCAACAAAATCCCATAATCTCGTGAATCAATAGCATACTGTTCTATGGTCTCTGAAAAAACCTTATCCATCTTTTGAACAATTTTTCCAAGATTAAACCCAAAAGAATTTTTCAACTCCATATAATCACCTCGACTGATAATCAGTATAACTGATTATCATTTTTTTGTCAACCGTCAATTAAAAAAATCTATGGTTAGTTTTCCATAGATTTCTCAATTCACCAGTCCGTAGACTCATAAACCTCTTTGGGAGTCCTATCAAATCCTACAACTAAAATCGTATAAGTCACGCTGCTTGGGTCACTCTTATAAGAATTAAGCCAGTTTGAATCCATTTTGAGATAAAAACTATAGGTTCCATAGTCTCCTTCTGTTTTTCCTACGTAATAATAATCAAGATAACGTTTATCATTATCTTTTTTACTTAAACTTTGATATTTATCATAAGTTGAGTCTAAATCTTCCAGCACAAGCTCATCATAAGTCGTTTCGTCTTCTATAGTTACCGTATTTTCAGTGAAATCATAGCTAAAAGACAGCTCGCCTTGTGTTCCTGAACTCATCTCATTTTCACCATAAGCCTTAAGTTCAATCCTATCACCAAAATCTCTGGCTGCTTCAATTAACGGATCTATATGATTAGCGTTATTATCATCTTGACTAAGACTTAACCAATTACTAAGGTCGAAGTAATTTACTTCACCAGTATCAACAATGAGTTTAACAGCTTCGCCTATATTTGCAGCACCGAGCCTGAAAGGATTTGAAATATACCCCAGAACAGGAAAGAAGTAAATTAGAATAGTAACTGTCAGTAGGGTCTTCATGTTGATTTTATTAAGCGCCCAAATAAAGTAAATCACCGCAAACAATAAAGCATAGGCTGCTCCATAACTAAATTTATGAGCATGGGCAATCAGTAAAATAATGAAAAAGACAGGCTGCACCGGACGTATCTTGTGGTAAATAACAGAAAAAACATCGGCAGTATTTTCATGTGTCTTAATAAATAAAGAAAGGACAATACTTAGCAGGACAAAAAATGCACCTATCCCAAAACCTAAATCATTTGGTTTTATAAGATAAGATAGAATGGATAAATCCATTACAATCAACCATATACTGGCAAATTTGACAAAAGTATTTGTAGCGATGGCAGGTATAGCAGAATTTTTAGCCGGCTGACCATTATTCATAACTGCCATTTGTTGCTGTTTAAATTGTGCTGCTTCAAAACTTCTTTGAACCTCAACGTTTTCTCTTGCTCTTGCATTAGACAAAAAGGTAAATAAGAGATATTGGATTCCAAAAATAAAAGCAGCATTTCCGCCAAATTCGAGAAAAGAGCCTTCCCACAAATGACTTACAATATTAAAGCCAATATAGGCCGCTATTGTAATAGCAACCGCCTGAATCAGCTGTACCCATCGGTAGCGATAAATAAATCTATTTGTCGTGTCATTCTTTAGAAAAGTATCTCTAGGATATAAGTACCAAACAGCAAAAATAAGCTCAATAGCCTGCACTCCTGTCAGCCATCCGAGATAATTAAAACCAAACAGTGCTGTAATAACATTGACGAGGTAAGAAATTATTCCTAAGACTCTAAGCGTCGTTCTCCTAGAAAGCAAGCCAATAGTCAATAAGATTAGGGTGGAAAAAACAGAAAATCCTATCCCTTTTTGCTCATCAAACAAAAAAACATTGATGAAAGCGAATAAAACAATTCCAAGCAGAATTCCAACTTGTTTTGACATTGTTAACTTTTTGTTTTCCATAAATTTCCCCAACCTTCTTTCTTATAAAACTAGAATATTTCCCCTTAATTCTTCCAATGTTTTTTGACATCAAAGGCTTCGCCAACAGCCGCATCGTCATCTAGTTCAATAATACCGCGCTTTTGCGGAGCATTAGGCAAAGCCAGCTCTCGCGGAGCACACATCATACCATAGCTATCTTCTCCGCGAAGTTTTCCTGAAAAGATAAGGCTGCCGCTGGGAAGCATAGCACCTGGAAGAGCAACAATGGTCTTAAGGCCTACAGCCGCATTTGGAGCACCAGCAACAATTTGGACAGTTCTGTCAGCTGCAATTTGTACCTGACAGATGTTAAGATGATCGCTGTTTGGATGTGCTTTCATTTCAGTAATTTGACCAACGACAAATACTGGTGTTGGAGTTGCCTCAAGCTTTTCTGTAAAACCTTCTTTGGCAAGCTCTGCATTAAGCACAGCCACATCTTGGTCTGTTAAAAAAATTTGACCCTCGCCATCAATCGTTATAAGATGCGACACGTCAAAAATATTCCAAGCAAGGGTTTCGCCTGTTTTTTCTGAAAAGATGCGTGCCACCCTGCCCCTACGCTCTGCACTGCGTTTAATAGCTTTAGTATCTTGCAAAATAACCATCAAAACGTCGCCAACATGTTCCTTATTATATGAAAAAATCATTTTTTCTCCTATTTCAATCCAGCTAAAAAGCTGTTAATTTCTTCCTTGCTTTTACGTAATTTATTGACCAGACGGCCAAGTTCTTGTCCATTCTCAATAACTACAAAACTGGGAATCCCAAAGATATTCCACTGCTTTGCCATTGCCATAAAATCATCACGATTGATACGGATAAAGGTAAAGTCAGGATTTTCAGTTTCGATTTCAGGCAGAGCAGGATAAATAAACTGACAATCTGGACACCAATCTGCTGTAAAAAAGAAAACGGTCTTTTCGGGCTTTTCAATATAAGAGGCAATCTCTTCATAAGACTTGGGGCTAATCATAAATCCTCCTTTGTATAATCAATCTCTCCACAGCGATAGATAAACTGATAGACCCTATCATCTGTCATAACAACACCGCCTGTAGTAACATCTTCATCTGATTCGAAGGCATTAATATAGAGGACAGCTATTTCACCCATAGAACTAAAATAATCACGAATAGTGTCTTTTAACTGTTCTTCCTTTTTTGTGTCTAAATAATCCTTCAAGGTTAACCCCAGTGCAATAAGGCTGCCAGCACCGACAAGCAGTAAACTCGAACCTATTATCTTTTGTTTTGTATTCATGCTATTAATTGTAACATAAAAAGCCATCAAAGATGGTCTTTAGTCATTAATTCAGTGAAAATCCTAACCAAAACATTACGGTGGTCAGCAAATTATTAAGGGCATGGCTGGCTACAACGTATTCTATTTTATCCGTCTTGTAGTAAACATAACTGAAGGTTATTCCTGGAATAAAATAAGCAACGAAAGAACCAAAATTAGTAGGCATGTGCAACAAGGTAAAAAGAACTGCACTACTAATGACAGCTGTGCGCGGAAAGCCGGGCAGTAACTTTTTAAACACAATTCCCCTAAAAGCAAGTTCCTCGCTTAAGGGAGAAACGATAGCGGTTGTCAAGAAAACAAAGAGAAATGGCTGACCTAATAATTCCTTGGTCTGCTGTGCTTGAGTAGCCGTTTCTCTTACACCCTCCATTATCATAATCTGGTAACCAAAATAACTGCCTATTTGTGCAATAACATAAACAAGAACGGCGATTCCCAGCAGCTTCCAAGTCAAAAGCGATTTATCAAAAGTAAGCAGGTCGTATTTGCGATATTTCCGAATAAGAAAATAAGTAACAGCAAGTGCTACCAATAGGACTATTGCTTGCTGCCAAACTGGTAATGGTTTGTTAATTCTGTAAAAAAAAGCTTGAAATAGATCAGGCAGAGTTTCCACAAAGAGTAAGCCGATGATAACTAAAAGCCATTTCAGCTTCTCTAAAACAAGGCTCATAATACATCTCCTTTTATAGTCAGCATAGTTGTATCGCTATTATAAAACAACGTAAAAACCTTGTCAATAAAACAATCCTGAAGGATTTTGTGCTACAATAGAGAATATAGAATTGAGGTAATTATGACAGCTTTATTCGAGAAAATTAAAGAAGTAACAGAACTCAAAGCAACTTCTGCTTTTGAGCAACCCGTGCGGGATTTTATGCGCCAAAAAATGACACCACTGGTTGACAACGTGCAAACAGATGGCCTCGGTGGTATATTTGGGATTCGGTACAATCAAACAGCTGATGCCCCCAAAGTGTTAGTGGCTGCCCACATGGATGAAGTTGGGTTTATGATTAACGAAATTAAACCTGACGGGACATTTCGTGTCGTACCACTTGGCGGCTGGAATCCCCTCGTCGTGAGTTCTCAGCGCTTTACGCTTCACACACGGGATGGCCGCATTTACCCAGCTATTTCTGGCTCTGTCCCTCCTCATTTCCTTCGTGGAGAAAATGGCGGAGCTGCTCTTCCAAAAATCGCAGACATTGTCTTTGATGCAGGTTTTACAAGCCATGAAGAAGCTATGCAGTATGGCATAGCCCCAGGAGATGTCATCATTCCAGAAAGCCAAACGATCCTTACGGCTAACAAAAAGCACATCATTTCTAAAGCTTGGGACAATCGCTACGGTGTTCTCATGGTAACAGAAATGCTGGAAGCTTTAAAGAATGAAGAACTTCACCACACTCTCATCGCAGGTGCTAATGTTCAGGAAGAAGTTGGGCTGCGCGGTGCTCACGCCTCAACCACAAAATTTGATCCTGATATCTTTTTTGCAGTTGATTGTTCACCGGCTGGTGATGTCTATGGCAATCAAGGAAAAATCGGAGAAGGAACACTCTTTCGCTTCTATGATCCCGGTCATATCATGCTGCCAAATATGCGGGATTTTCTTCTGACGACGGCAGAAGAAGCTGGGATTAATTATCAATATTATTGCGCAGCTGGCGGAACAGATGCCGGAGCCGCTCATATGAAAAATGGCGGGATTCCTTCAACAACAATCGGTGTATGTGCCCGCTATATTCACTCACACCAAACGCTTTATGCCATGGATGACTTTTTGCAAGCACAAGCTTTTTTGCAAGCCATTCTGAAACGGTTGGATCGCTCAACTGTTGATCTCATCAAAAATTATTAAGGAGACTTCTATGAAGATTGGTTTTATCGGTGTCGGAAAGATGGCCAGTGCCATTATCTCCGGCCTCAATACAACTTCCCATGATATTATTATCTCAGGTTCATCTCTTGCTCGCTCTAGAGAAATAGCAGAGCTGCTTGAGGTGGAAGCCGCTGAATCCCACCAAGCTCTGATTGATGAAGCTGATTTGGTTATCCTAGGGATTAAGCCACAGCTATTTGACAGACTGCTGCCAGAGCTTACTTTTACCAAGCCTATCATGTCTATGGCTGCCGGAGTGACATTGGACAGATTGGCTGCTTTAACCAATCCTGAATTGCCCCTCATTCGGATCATGCCTAACCTCAATGCTCAAATTCTTCAAAGTTCTACTGCCATCTGCAGCAACCAGCATGTCTCAGAGAGCTTACTGACTGCCGCTAAGGAAATCACAGATAGTTTCGGAACAACTTTTGATATAGCAGAAAAAGACTTTGATAACTTCACTGCCCTTGCTGGATCAAGCCCTGCTTACATTGCTCTGTTTATTGAAGCACTGGCTAAGGCTGGTGTCAAAAATGGTTTTGGTAAAACACAAGCTCTGGATATTGTCACTCAGACCGTTAAAGCAACAGCCGAACATTTACTTAAAAGTGCTGATAAACCTAATGATTTAATTGATAAAGTTGCCAGTCCAGGCGGCACTACTATCGCAGGCTTGATGGATCTGGAACGGACAGGATTAACGCACAGTGTTTGCTCTGCTATTGACAAAACAATTGAAAAATCAAAAAGTCTGTGAACTTTCACAGGCTTTTTATTGAACATAGTGTAGGAGTAGCTGCAAAAGAAGCATGATAGCCGTACCCACTGCATTGTTCAAACAATGAACCATCATCGTGTGCTCCAGTTTACCCGTACGACGATAAAGCAAGCCTAAAACCACGCCCATACCGCCATATATAATCCAGCTGCCAATATTAGTGGGAAAATGAGCTAAGCCAAATAGAAAGCTGCTTAAAGCCAGACCAAAATAAGAATTTCGATCAAAGACACGTCCCATAAGAAGGCCTCGAAAAACGACCTCCTCGACAATCGGAGCTAAAATGGTCGTTGCAACGATTAAAATGATAGGATTCATGCCTAAATTTTCAATCCCAGACTGATTGGCTGTGCTTGTTGCTCCTTCTTCCTGCAGAACCAAGGCTCCCACATATTTGACAACGTAAAGAAATAGAAGACCTAGACCAATAAGCTCCCAATTCCTCTTTCCCATAATATTTTTGAAACTTTCAACCAGCCTAGTGCGTTTCGCAATATAAAGAGTTGTCAGACTAATAAGCAGCATTGCTGCTACTAATAATAAAATTTGTAACGGCTGACTGACACGGACATAAAAAGTTGCTGTTTGTTCAATGCCATAAATGACAAAGGCTAAGACAAAATAACCTATATGAGACTTTATGTTTGAAACTGCCATCTTAAATTATCCTTTCTGATTTTGACAATAGTTATCTTTTTATTCTGATTATTCTGACTAAGTAAGCACACACTTATTTATCTTTTAATGTGTGTCCGCTTCATCACATAAGGCACCGCCGCGCTAACAACTACCAGCCAGACAATTAAACTAAAGAAGCTTGGAGTCAGCAGACGATAATCTGTTAAATCTAACAGGGAATGACTCAGTGCACCAACAGGAGTATAATCTGTAAGGGTTAAAATTAGTTTATCATTCATGGTCATCATTGGCAAGAAACCAATAATCATATAAAGCGGCATAGTGACGATAGTTGCTTTTTGCTGGCTATCCATCAGAATCCCGATTCCAATAAAGAGCATGATAATCACCCAAGCAGTTAACAGATTAACTAGCCAGTAAGTCCAACCGAGATCCACAAGTTTTATGCCTAAAACCAAGGGAATAATAAACACATGCAAAAAATCAATAACTAAGGGAATAAACAGGTTGGCTGTTAGATAGGCTGAGCTTGTGACCCCTGATAAAACCAAACTGTTCATGTTACCTTTTTCATTTTCATCAGCAATCAGCAGAGTTATTGTCATACCAAATACAGCATGAGACATTGGCAGTATGATTAATAATATGATAAAGCTCATATCCGCATTCATATCACGGTAAATAAACTTGAACAATAATAATAAAATCAGCGGCAACAGCATTTGTAAAAAGAAAGCTTTATTGGCCAAGAGAATTTCACGCCTGCTCCACAGCAAGGCTTTAACTTGTTTATACATTGAGTTTTCCTCCTGTCAAAGTAATAAAAATATCTTCCAAAGTTGGCTCACAAGAATGAATACTCTCAAGTGATTCTATATCAGAAATTAAAACCAACTCTTCAAAAGAAAGCTGCTGATTACGACCATCTATATAGATTAACTGAACTTGCTTTTTTTGATTATACTTGCGAACCAAATCATCTGGCCGACCTATTTCAACAAGTTTGCCTTGACTAAGAAGAGCCACACGATCACATAAAAGTGTTGCTTCTGTCATATCATGCGTAGTCAAGAAAATAGTTGTTCCTTGCTCTTTGAGTTCCAGCAGCAATTGATGAATAACTCTTGAAGTAGCCGGATCAAGCCCTGAAGTCGGTTCATCCAAAAACAACAGCTTGGGTTTATTGAGTAAGGCACGCGCCAACAGCATGCGCTGTTTCATCCCAGTGGAAAGTTTCTCCGCTGGTTTCTTAGCACTATCTGCAATCCCTACAGTCTCCATTAATTCCTGCACACGTTTTTTAGGAACATCCCACAGTTTAGCATAGGCCAAAAGATTTTTCTCCAGCGTCAGCTTTTCATAGAAACCTGTTTGGTCACTAACAATCCCTAATTGCGCAAAATCATCTGACGTAAGAGCCTCTGGTTTTTTATCAAAAATCATAGCAGAGCCCCCATCATCAGATAACTGCCCCGTCAAAATATTAATAGTAGTTGTTTTTCCAGAGCCAGACGGGCCTAAAAATCCAAAAATCTCACCTTTGTCAATCTCAAAGGAAATACCATCAAGAGCAACTTGCTTGGCAAAATATTTTTTTAAATTTTTTACAGAAACAATCATAACTTCCTCCTAGAGATAATGGTTAAAAAAACTGCGCAGCAGTAAATAACTCAAAAAGGTGAGATAGAGCAAAGCTGTCAAAATTTCCACCTTTGTCAGAAAAAGTACACCTAAGCATTCTAAAAGAGTAAAGATAATAATCGCCGCAGCTAGCAGCACCAAAGTATACTGACAAGATAAAGATAGAATCTTCACATTACGTTCATCATAGGTCTCAATATAGCACCTTTTTAATTTTTCAGGCTTTGAAATTCGGTAATAACAGACAAAAGAACAAACGATGCTTGCAGTTGCAACTCCCGTAAACATTCCCATTGCAAAGGAATTGGGATAAACTAGTTTTATTAAAACCACAGCAACAATGGCAAGAAGCAGATAAAAAGCACTCAACCTTTTTTGACTTCTAGCATAATTTTCTATACTTTTCTTTTTACTTACATTTTCAATAATCTTCATTAACATCTCTTACTCCTCGCTTTCAAATAAAAAGACATCTTCAATGGTTTTCCCAAAGTATTTGGCAATTTTATAGGCTAGTTCCAAAGAAGCGTTGTAACGCCCCTTTTCTAAAGAAATGATCGTCTGCCTTGTGACCCCCATCTCGTCTGCCAGCTCAGCCTGACTGACTTTTCTAGCCTTTCTAAATTCTTGAATTCTTGTTTTCATGTTCTTCTCCAAGTCTATCTTTGACCATAATATTTATTATAAAAAGCCTCAAATTTTGACTTATTTTTCAGGAGTCCCAGAAAATAAAGACTAAAACCAACCATTACAACTTCTATCCCTGTAAAAACTCCTTTAACAAAATCGGAAACAAAAGCTTGACTTATCATAAAATTAGTAATGCCGGCTGAGCTTCCTAGACTTACAGCACTGTACCACAATCTCTGTTTCACTTTTTCTCTGCTTAATGTCTTATCTTTGATTTTTTTAATGAACATATTCAAGTCTCCTATATGTTAAATTAACTTTACATAAATAGTATAGCTTGCTTTACATTATATGTCAAGCTCATTTTACATTTTTGCTCAATTAGTTCTAAAAATAACAAAATCTGAGATTCCCTTTATCTCAGATTTTTTGATTTTAATGATAAGATGTTAACCTTGATTGTTCACTATTTAGCGTTTTTGCTTTCAAGTAAGAAAGACAGCACCCAAACCATTTTGCGGTTTTTATCGTCTATGCTTTCAGACGCTCAACATCACGTGCAATAACGAGCTCTTCGTCTGTAGGAATAACAAGTACTTTAACTTTAGATTCCGGTTTTGTAATATCTCCATAGTAACCAAAAACATTCTTTTCTGGATCAACAGTGATACCAAACCAAGTTAAACCTTCCAAAACATCACGACGCAGTGACCATGCATTTTCACCAACACCAGCTGTGAAAACAATAGCATCTGCTCCATTAAGTACTGCAAAATATTGACCTAGGTATTTCTTGATACGATCCACATAAATATTATAAGCCAGCACAGAAGCCTTATCCTGCTTTTGAATTCCAGCCTCAATATCTCGCATATCACTAGATGCCCCTGAAACTCCTAGCAAACCAGATTTTTTATTTAAAACTTCAATAACATCCGCTGCATCTTTAAGTTCTGGATCATTTTTAATTAGATAAGGAATAATAGCAGGATCAATATCTCCAGACCGTGTCCCCATCATAGGTCCCGCCAGAGGGGTGAAGCCCATAGAAGT
The DNA here is from genome assembly GCF_053206925.1 of Streptococcus dentiloxodontae. NCBI lineage: Bacteria > Bacillati > Bacillota > Bacilli > Lactobacillales > Streptococcaceae > Streptococcus > Streptococcus dentiloxodontae. The sequence goes on from NZ_JBRUHR010000020.1 coordinate 19,401, forward strand.
ATCGACAGATTTTCCGTGGTAATTAGCAGTGATAGATACACCATTTCCAATGTGAGCCGTAATCAACTTTAACTCTTCCAACGGCCGATTCATGTATTTGGCTGCCTCTTGAGCAACATATTGATGACTGGTTCCGTGAGCCCCATATTTACGTACCTTATAATCTTCATAATAGTGAAGCGGAATAGGATAAAGATAGGTATAATCATTCATAGTCGTATGGAAAGCCGTATCAAAAACTGCAACACTAGTGATATTAGGCAACAGTTTCTTAAAAGCACGAATCCCTGCTGCCGCTCCAGGATTATGGAGAGGAGCTAAAGCAGATAACTCCTCAATTTTAGCCAACGCATCATCATCAACCACGGTTGACTCTTTAAAGTATTCACCGCCAGCGACTATACGATGTCCAGCACCCGTAATCTCATTGAAATCTTTGATAATACCTAAGTGTATCAAATCTTTCAAAAGAATTTCAACAGCTTGGGTATGATCATGAATATCAAGCGTCTGCACTTCTGATTGATCATCAAATTTGACTGTTGATATCGAGTCCTTTAGCCCGATTCGTTCAATTAGGCCCTTAGCAAGAACTTCTTCTTCGGGCATTTGATAAAGCTGCCATTTAAGGCTTGAGCTGCCTGCATTAATTGCAATTGTTTTTGACATAAATTCACCTCATATTGTAAAGCGTTTTCAGAAAGTATATTTCTATTTTAGCATTTTTTTTTACAAAAGAAAATTACCTTTTTCCCAATTTTGGAATTTTTCGGTGAAATCTTTTAGAACTTCTGGATTTTGAAAATTGCTGAGCGGATAAACAAAAGTCTCCGGCGCCTGACTGCTCTGTTTTTGAAGTACAAAAATAGATTTCATGCTCTGCTTATTGCCAAAAGCCTCATCAGGCAGAGTAATAACGGCAACAATATCCGCGTAATCTGTCAGCCATTTTTTCAGCAAATCACTTTGCGGACTGGTCAATAAATCGGCTGGCGCCAAAAGAATGGCATAGCCGTCTTTTTTAAGGTATTTAAGCGACTGCTCCATAAGCAGATGATGAGCATAGGTATGTTCTCCTTGAGCTGCCACTTTAAAACGGCTGGCGATCTCATCATTAGGATAATAACCAACAGGTAAATCAGATATAATGATATCACTCTCTTTAAGAAGCTGAGGCCGCACTGCATCTTCCTGGATATAAACAGCCTTAGAATCAACGATATCTGCAATAGAAGCCGACAAATCAATCAAAAGATCATCTACTTCCATCCCCATATAATTTAGCGTCTTTTGACTATTGTTGAGAAGCGTTTCTGCTAGGTTGCCTGTGCCAGATCCAATTTCCAACACATCAAGCTCATCTGAATGAACCAAATTTTCTAATAGATAGAGCAAAATAAAACCAATCGTATCAGGTGTAAATTGGTGATTAGCCTGTAAGGTTTCCAGCTGTCCCAGCTTAATAAAAAGAAATTGAAAGGCACGCCGCCATTCTTCTTTACTAAGCTTCAATGCGCGTAGTTTATCATTATTAGCCTTGATCTGCTCATTGCTTATATCGGCTCCAAGGTAATAAGAGTTTTGCTCAATTAAAGCATCATAAGCATGAGTGCCTAGTTCATTTTCAATGATTTGGACATTTTCTAAAAGCAACTCGAAAGCTGTTTCAATCGTTTCAAAGTTCATGGTTTCCTCCATTTATTTATGATAACAAAAAGAGGAGAGAATTGCTATCTCCCACCTTCTGTTAGATATTGATAAGTATAAGACTGACCGTTATTCATTACCACCGTTACACTAATAAATTCATCTTTTTTCTGGTAGCTGCTCTTTCCTTGGGAAAAGCTGAGCTGACCTGACTTTGCATCAGCCATTTCCAGAGTCATCTTTGCCATTAGCTGGCTTTGACTGGCTTGAAGCTGTGCCTGACTTTGCCTTTCCATAGCCACCGAACGATCCAAATAGACTTGAAGCAATAAGGAAAAAAGCCCTGCCATTAGAATAGCATAAAGGAGAATTCCTCCTCTAAGACGCTTTTTTAAAAGCATAAACAAAGCTCCTTTCTAAACCATTATTCAAAGTCAGAGAAATGAGAACAGTATCTCCATTTTGGCTAATTTGGCTAGACTTTACACCGTAAATCATGGGCTGATAACCCCTTCCGTCAGCATTTGTTTTACGGAAATCATCCGACTTAGATTTTCCAAAGGCTAATGTCTGATAATCTTTTTTGATATAGAGCCTACCATTTTCAACCTTAACCAGCTGACTGCCATCAAGATCTCTTTCTAACTGCTGGGCAAAAAGCAACCAATCGCTGCGCTCCTGACGATTAACCTGAGCAATATTGCCAGCCAAGATCTTGGTCAAACCTTGATAGACCTGAACGGATCCTGCGATAACCAGTAAAGCCACCAAACACTCTAAAAGCGTGAAGGCTCTAAGCTTAGTTTTTCTCCACATACATGACCTCCCGTCCAGATTCATAAACCGATAAGCTAATAGGTGTTCGTTTTACCGTCACTGAGATACTATTAATATCAAGCTGACTTTGGCCGCTTTGAACAGCCATTACAGCCACATTTAAGACTTCCTGATAACGAAGACTTGAAGCCATTGTCTGACGATTTTGATTAACCTGATTTAAAACAAGACCAACAATTGCTGCTAAAACCGCTAAGGAAATTAAACTTTCCATAAGAATATAAGCTCTAGGAGACTGTCTTTTTGAATTTACCGCTTCCCATATACAGCTGATAAGTCACCACCTCCTGATCTGTTGAAAAATTGATTTTACTAAGACTTGAATTACCTCCTTTATTGTCAAAAGTCAGTGTTTGTTCCTTGTCTATATGAATATTTTGAGGAATGGCTAAGCTGTCATAACCATTTGAGATGGCTGTTTTAGAAATGGCAAGAGAAACAGTTTCTCCTTTAGCCGCTGCTAAACGTTGGCTGTCCCGATAAAGATACTCGAAACGAATTAAAAAAATATTTTCTTCTACCTGTCCATAAAGACTTGACACTGAACCGGACAGTATCATGGTTAAAAAAACAATGACTGCTAAAGTTACTAAGCTTTCAAGCAAAGTAAATGCTCTAATTCGCAACTGAACGGCTTTCGCCTGCGTGTTTGGCATAATAATCATTATAGGAATCCGCCTGTTTTTGTGTGATTTGACCTTCTGATACCAGAACTGATAGATTAGCTGATTTCGAGTGATTCATTTCATAGAGCTCTGCTTGGGAATCCACAACCTTAACGACAGCAGAATTACCAGTTTCTTTGACAGAGTCTTTTTGTTTGGACAAATTGGGAACAAATAAAAGTAAAAGAACACTGATGATGAGAAGCACCACTAGCATTTCAATTAGGGTAAAAGCTTTGACTTTAGCCGTTTTAGCCGATTTAATAAAAGATATCATGACGTTAATCCTTCCATATTTTGATACATTGGTAAAAGCATAGCTGCATAAATCATAACGATAATCAAGGCAACCAGAATAAAAATCAAAGGCTGGACAAAAGCTGTTGCCTTAGTCATACGACTAAAGAAGCGCTGCCAAATTTCATCTGAAAAAATATTTAATTCACTGCCCAGACGCGACTTAACCTGACCATATTCAATGATAAGAGACAGCTCCTTTGCGAAAAAGCTATAGCTGGCCACTTTATCAGGAAAGCTTTGGCCTGCTAACAATGCAGCCTCCATTTGACTGCCAATCTCTTGAAAAAGCTTATCCTTTTGTGACTGCATCAGTTTGACCATATCAATAAGCTCAACCCCCTGCCCCAATAAATTGCCCCACTCTCGGGCATAATAGGCGCTTAGATAAAGTTGAATTGACTTGCCTATTAAAGGCAAATGCATCAGTAAACTATAAACAGTCACAGCAGGTTTACGCTTAGCCCATTTAATGACAAGTGCCACTATTATCATAAGACTAATGATAAATCCAAAAAAGATCTGAGGAAATAAACTGACTAATTGAGTCGCCAGATTGCTTTTTCCTTCAGCCAATTGAGGCAAAAGATAATTTTTCAAGCCAAGCATGATAAGAACCAAGAATCCCATTAGCAGAGCCGGATAGGTAGCCACTTCAACCAATTTTTGCTTTACTTTGGCCATCTGGTTAAGATAAGATTCGATTTTTTCTAAACTCCCTTGGAGATCTCCATGTTTATCGGCCAAAGAGATCTGAGTTACAATCTGATCTGAAAAGCCAATAGTTTCCAGCATAGCGGACAAACTTTGACCTGATAAAAGCGATTGCCGCATAACAGCTGTATATTTGTCTTCCAAAAGCTGACTGCGCTCCAAGAAATCCAAAATTTCAGATAAAGTAAATCCTGCAGTTAGTAAATTGTTGAAGAGCTCAATAATCTTGGCCTGCTGAGCCAGCTTCAATTTTTTCACCCCGAATCTGTTCAGCGGTGAGATATCCTTTCTTAACCAAGTCATCAAGCTGCTGGTTCCAGCTGTCCGACGAATGTTTCTCAAAATTTTTTGTGGCAAAATCAATCAATCCTCCTCCCCCTATCAAACGCTGATAGGCAATGCCGCGTAAGCCATTATCCAATTCTGAACGTTCAACACCGAGTTCTAAAAGCCGCTCATAAACACCTGGGATACTCTTTGCATGAATAGTGGATAATACAGTTACTCCTGTTAAACTGGCACGAATGACAGCACGCGCCGTCTCTTTGTCACGAATTTCACCAATAATTAAAACATCAGGGCGATGCCGTAAAGTTAGTTTAATAAGACTGTCGTAAGTCATTCCAATTGCCTCATTGAGCTGCAGCTGCAGCATCCCTTCCTGCTTAATTTCCACAGGATCTTCAATAGAAATCACTTGAGCAATAGGAAAACGCTTCTTGACTAACTCATGCATAAGGGTAGTTTTTCCGCTGCCAACTGGCCCAGAAAAAAGATAAAGCCCTCTATGATCCATTTTTTCAAGAATATTGTCAAAACCTTGATGCCAATAATGTAAATCGCGATCTTTTGAATGCAATAAACGAATGACCATACTCTCTTTTCCGCGATAATCTCCCACTGTTGAGAGACGCAGAGAAACAACTTCATTTTCACTGTACTCGTAATCACAAGCTCCAAGCTGACTGCGGCGCTTTTCTCCTACCATCATTCCTGCAACAAATTTAAAGTGACCAATAAGACTAGCCATGCAATCAAGCTCAAAAACATCAATAAATCTCCTTTCTTCTCTAATACGCATATACAGTTCATAGCCATCTTTGCTGGGAATCATGTAAATGTCCTGTGCCTGCAAATCCACGGCCTGTTTGATAATACTCTTAGCTTTTTGAGTCGTCATAAAAACCTCCTTACTTTATTATTCGAAAAAAAGGTTAAAAAAGAGGCTTAAAATAATCTTTTTTGATTGAAAAATTTTAAAAACAGCAAAAAAGAGGTTGGCCCTAAGGCTTACCTCCCTTAAAATAATATAAAAACTGCCGTTTGATACCATTGCTAATTGATTTTCATGGTTGCTAGACTATAGTACTTTAACCCATCTGCTTGTTTAACGTCTGATATTACAAACTGTTTGCTGAGGAATATCATTGCGTTTTTCGTAACCTGGACGGAACTGCTCTTCAGAAATCTCCTGCCAGTTATCCAGTAAAGCGATAGATTGATAGGTCTGCAGATAATCGTCACACGCCTCACACCAATGTCTGTCTTTTTTGTCCCAAAAAGCTGTCATTACACTGCTTTTGCTGTTATAACTTGGCAATACTTTTTCAAGGCGAAACCATTGTTTTCTGTAGTATTTAAGAGCATCATAATACTTGTCAAACTCCTTAAAGGAAATAATATCTTCTTTCCAACCATCAAAAAACCACCAAGGTTCTATATCGCCCTTCATTTCTACAACTTGATACATAGCTTTTTCCTCACACTTTGTATCTTCATTATATAAAATATTTTGAAAAAACTGAAAAATTTTGTCCATTTTTTACAAAAAAAGAGTTTGGGACAAAAGTCGGCTCTATAATATCTGTAGTGGGTAAATCTCATTCAGATATTATAGGGCTTTTTGAGGGTATGAAAAAAGTCCCATATGACTTATAATGAAAAGCGCTAAACAACTCATTAGAAAGATTCATATGGAACACCTTAAGAATACCACAGATTTAATCGGATTGAAAGACAAAAATATTAATATCCTTCTCGTTTTACAACACCAAACTCACATTGAAATACAAGCTAAACTGGACTATCAAGCGCCTGACTGCCCCCATTGTCAGAGAAAAATGATTAAATACGACTTTCAGAAAGCTTCAACTATCCCTCTTCTTGATATCCAAGGGATGCCCACCGTCCTTAAACTCAAAAAGCGCCGCTTTCAGTGCAAAGCCTGCAAGAAAGTTGTTGTATCTGAGACCGATGTTGTGCAGAAAAACGGACAGATTTCCAAACCTGTCTGGGCTAAAATCACTCAGCTGCACACAGAGAAATTGACTAACTCCGCTATCGCAAAGAAACTTCATATCTCTGTCTCTGCCGTCCAAAGAAAGCTGGAACAGTTCACCTTTAAAGAGAATTTTACCAAACTTCCTGAAATCTTATCTTGGGATGAATTCTCTCGAAATAAAGGGAAATTAGCCTTCATCGCTCAAGACTTTGAAACACGAAAGATTGTCACCATCCTTGAAAACAACAGGCAATCAACCATCAAAAACTACTTCCAAAAGTATCCTAGAAAGGTTCGCGAGCAGGTTAAAGTGGTAACGGTGGACATGTCTTGTAGCTACATTCCTATCATCAAACAACTGTTTCCTTGCGCCAAAATTGTTCTTGATCGCTTTCATATCATCCAGCACTTGAGTCGGGCTATGATGACCACTAGAATTGCCATTATGAAGAGCTTTGACAAAAAGTCACTGCCTTATCGGGCCATGAAAAATCATTGGCGCATTCTTCATAAGGACAGCCGCAAGCTCTCTGACAAGGCCTTCTATTCACGAACCTTTAGGCAAACTTTAACCCCTCGTGAGATTGTCAATAAAACTTTAGCTTTCTCTGATGAACTTTGCTTTTATTATGAGCTTTATCAACTCCTGCTCTTCCATTTTCAAGAAAAGAGATCAACTGAATTCTTTGGACTCATCGAAGACCATTTGAATCTGGTCAATCAGCCATTTTTAATCGTCTTCAAAACATTTCTCAAATACAAGGCTTACATTACAAATGCCCTTGAGTTACCTTATTCTAACGCTAAACTGGAAGCTACCAACAAGCTCATCAAGGATATCAAACGCCAAGCTTTTGGCTTTCGAAACTTCAAAAAGATAAAACTAAAATTCTTATCGCTTTGAACATGCAAAGAGAGAGAACCAATCTGATTCTCTCTCGTGCTTAGTTATAAGTCACCCACTACAGTTGACAAAGAGCCCAAAAGTCTCAAACTCCTTCAATCTGTGCAATATAAAATGTTTGACGCAGTGGTTGGGAGAAAGACTTGTTGGCTACGCCAACTTAGTCTTACCCCTGCACAGTTCATTAGGTGCTTTAGCACCAATGAACCACTGCTGATTGGAAGTCCTTATCTCTTGCTAGACAAGATACAAAGAGCGTTTACGAGCAAGGGCAAAATAGGAGTTTTGACGAAGAGTTACAAGACTCTAGGAGAAACTATCTTTTTGACACAGCTCGTAGCTCGTGTTCAATTACGCAAGGGATAGCTCCAACAGTTTGGGGAACTGTTTGAGGTTATCTAATCCTATGAACGTTAGTTCATATCAATCCCTAACAAACTGTGCGGAGGTGGGACAACAAAATCGAAATTGTCATTTCATGACGATTTACCAATTTTTTATACGTAATCTTCACGATTACACTCTTCTGTGGGTGATTGCGCAGCAACCATCGCGGTTTGTCCCACTCTCTTCACTAGTCAATTTCAACTGCTAACTCTTCGCTGTCTTCAATGACTTCAATTTCATTAATAGCCTGTGGCTCCAGATTACGGTAACGTGCCATACCTGTACCAGCTGGGATTGTCTTACCAATGATAACATTTTCTTTCAGACCAAGAAGATGATCTTTCTTACCGCGAATAGCAGCATCAGTCAGAACACGTGTAGTCTCTTGGAAAGAAGCCGCCGACAAGAATGAATTGGTTTCAAGCGAAGCTTTTGTAATTCCCAGAAGAACTGGACGAGAAGTTGCAGGAATGCCACCCGAGATAACAATATTAGTATTGGCATCTGTAAAATCTGCGATATCCATTAAAGTTCCAGGAAGTAAATCGGTATCGCCTGGATCCATAACACGAACTTTACGAAGCATTTGACGAACCATAACCTCAACGTGCTTATCTCCGATTTCTACCCCTTGACTGCGGTAAACCTTTTGAACTTCAGCAAGCAGGTAAGTTTCTACGGATAATGTATCACGTACTTCAAGTAAATGCTTAGGCTGGATTGATCCCTCTGTAAGAGGAGCACCGCGATGAACTTCGTCACCAACTTCAACTTTCATACGAGCAGTAAATGGTACGACATATTCTCCCATACCTGTTTGGCCTTGAACAAAGACTTTCTTCGTACGAGTGGAAGCATCTTCTTCGATGTCAATAACCTTACCTTTAACCTCAGTGATAACTGCTTCCCCTTTAGGGTTGCGGGCTTCAAAAATTTCTTGAATACGAGGCAGACCTTGAGTGATGTCAGTATTTGAGGCAACACCACCCGTGTGGAAGGTCCGCATGGTAAGTTGGGTACCCGGTTCTCCGATAGATTGGGCTGCAATTGTACCAACAGCTTCTCCGACTTCGACCGCATCACCAGTTGCCAAGTTAATACCATAACAATGACGGCAGACACCATGGCGTGTATTACATGTAAATACCGAACGAATGGTTACCTCTTCAACACCTGCGGCTACAATCTCTGATGCCTTATCTTCTGTAATCAAAGTATCAGCAGCAACGATAACCACACCTGTTTCAGGATGTTTCACTGATTTTTTAGTGTAACGGCCAACAAGACGTTCTTCAAGCGTTTCAGTGACTTCCTTGCCATCTGTAATGGCACTGATAAGAAGACCGCGATCAGTTCCGCAATCATCTTCACGAATGATAACATCCTGAGCCACGTCAACCAAACGGCGAGTAAGGTAACCAGAATCGGCTGTCTTAAGGGCGGTATCAGTCATCCCTTTACGTGCACCGTGAGTTGAGAAGAACATTTCCAAAACAGACAGTCCTTCACGGAAGTTTGAAAGGATTGGCAATTCCATAATGCGTCCGTTAGGAGCAGCCATAAGACCGCGCATACCAGCAAGTTGGGAGAAGTTAGAGATATTCCCACGTGCTCCTGAGTCCATCATCATAACGATAGGGTTTTTAGGATCTTGAGTCTCAATCAAACGTTTTTCAAGTTCTTCTTTAGCTTCACGCCATGTTGTCGTAACGGCAACATAACGGTCTTCGTCCGTCACAAGACCGCGACGGAAAGCTTTATTAATTTCCTCAACACGATGGTGAGCCGCATCAATAATTTCTGTTTTATTGTCAATGACTGGAATATCGGCAATACCAACTGTCAATCCAGCAAGAGTTGAATGGTAATAGCCAAGGTCTTTCAAACGGTCAAGAAAGGCTGATGTTTCAGTTGTACGAAGACGCTTGAAGATTTCTGCAATAATATTTCCCAGATTTTTCTTTTTAAACGGTGAATTGATTTCAAGAGCTTGGATAACCGGCTTAATATCTGTGCCTGGTTCTAAGAAATATTTATCCGCTGTGCCTTCCGTCAGATTAGTATTTGTTGGTTCTTGAAGATAAGGGATTTCATCAGGAATAATATCATTGAAAAGAATTTTACCAACTGTAGTAATCATAATCTTATGCAATTGGTTTTCTTTCCAAGGTTTGTTTGGCATGCTGTCAACCGCAATACCAACACGGCTGTGAAGATGAACATAGCCATTGTGATAGGCCATAACTGCCTCATCTTTATCCTTGAAGACCATACCTTCACCTTCACTATCAGCATCTTCCATTGTCAGATAGTAATTTCCAAGAACCATATCCTGAGATGGTGTTACGACTGGTTTTCCATCTTTAGGATTAAGAATATGTTCCGCAGCAAGAAGGAGCAAACGTGCTTCTGCCTGCGCTTCTTCCGAAAGCGGCACGTGGATGGCCATTTGGTCTCCGTCAAAGTCAGCATTATAGGCCTCACATACCAAAGGATGGAGACGCAATGCCTTACCATCAATCAGAACTGGTTCAAAGGCCTGAATTCCCAAACGGTGAAGAGTCGGTGCCCGGTTAAGAAGAACTGGATGTTCTTTAATTACTTCTTCCAAAATATCCCAGATACGTTCGTCGCCGCGTTCAACCATACGTTTTGCAGCTTTAACATTTCCTGCATACTCTCGGGCAACGATTTCACGCATGACGAATGGTTTGAAAAGTTCAATCGCCATCTCACGTGGTACGCCACATTGATACATCTTTAGCGTTGGACCAACAGCGATAACAGAACGTCCTGAGAAATCAACACGCTTACCAAGCAGGTTCTGACGGAAGCGACCTTGTTTACCTTTGAGCATATGGCTGAGAGACTTAAGCGGACGGCTGCCCGGTCCAGTAATGGGACGTCCGCGGCGACCATTATCAATCAAAGCATCAACCGCTTCTTGCAGCATTCGTTTTTCATTTTGCACAATAATACCTGGGGCATTAAGTTCAAGAAGACGAGCCAAACGGTTGTTACGATTGATAACACGGCGATAAAGGTCATTGAGGTCAGAAGTTGCAAAACGACCACCGTCTAACTGCAACATTGGACGAATATCTGGTGGGATAACAGGTAAGATATTAAGAACCATCCACTCAGGCTTATTGCCTGATTTTTGGAAAGCATCAAGCACATCCAAACGGCGGACAGCTTTAACACGTTTTTGTCCCTTGGCAGTTCTTAATTCTTCCTTAAGCTCAGCAATTTCAACTTCCAAGTCCACTTGTTTTAAAAGATCCTGAATAGCTTCTGCACCCATTTTAGCGACAAATGAACCATGTCCGTATTCTTGCAACTTTTCACGATATTCACGTTCGGTCAAAAGCGACTTAGCTTCAAGCGGTGTTTCTTTAGGATCAATAACCACATAAGCAGCAAAATAGATGACTTCCTCAAGTGCACGCGGGCTCATATCAAGAGTCAAACCCATACGTGAAGGGATTCCCTTGAAATACCAGATATGAGACACCGGAGCCTTTAGCTCGATGTGTCCCATACGTTCGCGGCGAACTTTAGCGCGGGTCACTTCAACACCACAACGGTCACAAACAATACCTTTATAACGAATACGTTTGTACTTACCGCAGGCGCATTCCCAATCCTTGGTAGGACCAAAAATCACTTCATCAAAGAGGCCTTCACGTTCTGGCTTAAGTGTACGGTAATTGATTGTTTCAGGTTTTTTAACCTCACCATAAGACCATGAACGGACTTTAGTTGGCGAAGCTAATGTGATTTGCATACTTTTAAATCGATTTACATCAACCACTAGTTTTACCTTTCTTTTTTTCTTTTGATAATAGCAGAGCTATCGTCTTAGATGTTGTAAGATTTATTCTTCTGATAAAGCTTCTTTTTCAGCTAGCTCAGCAGCTTCGCGAGCTTGTTTTTCACGTGCACGTTCAAGATCATCAACATGCATAACATCATCATCTTCACCTTCATCAAGATCACGAAGTTCAACCTCAGCATCTTCTTCGTCAAGAACACGCATATCCAGACCCAGTGACTGCAATTCTTTAACGAGAACGCGGAATGACTCTGGAACACCCGGTTTAGGAATTGGTTTACCTTTTGTTATAGCTTCATAGGCTTTAAGACGCCCATTCACATCATCTGATTTATAAGTCAGAATTTCTTGGAGAATATTTGATGCTCCATAGGCCTCAAGAGCCCAAACTTCCATTTCACCAAAACGCTGTCCGCCAAATTGAGCTTTACCTCCAAGCGGCTGTTGAGTAATAGTTGAATAAGGACCAACCGAACGAGCGTGAAGTTTATCATCAACCATGTGGTGAAGTTTAATCATATACATGACACCAACAGAGACACGATTGTCAAACGGCTCACCCGTGCGGCCATCATAGAGAACAGTTTTAGCGTCAGAAGCCATGCCAGCTTCTTCAACTGTTGACCAAAGATCTTCTGAGGTAGCTCCATCAAAGACTGGCGTCGCAATATGGATTCCCAAGTTACGAGCAGCCATACCTAAGTGAAGTTCCATTACCTGTCCGATATTCATACGTGATGGTACCCCGAGTGGATTAAGCATGATATCAACTGGCGTTCCATCAGGCAAGTAAGGCATATCTTCTACAGGAACAATACGAGAAACGACACCCTTATTCCCGTGACGGCCGGCCATTTTATCACCAACCTTGATCTTGCGTTTTTGCGCAATGTAGACACGAACCAGCATATTGACACCTGACTGCAGTTCATCACCATTAGCACGGGTAAAGATTTTCACATCACGGACGACCCCTTCACCACCGTGTGGAACACGCAGAGAGGTATCGCGGACTTCGCGAGATTTATCACCAAAGATAGCATGGAGAAGACGTTCTTCTGCAGAAAGATCCTTTTCCCCTTTAGGAGTAACCTTACCGACGAGAATATCACCTTCCTTAACTTCAGCACCAATACGAATAATACCCATTTCATCAAGGTCTTTAAGAGCCTCTTCACCAACATTTGGAATTTCACGCGTAATTTCTTCAGGGCCAAGTTTTGTATCGCGTGTTTCTGATTCAAATTCTTCCAAGTGAACTGATGTGTAAACATCATCTTTCACAAGACGTTCACTCATGATGACAGCATCCTCAAAGTTGTACCCTTCCCAGGTCATATAAGCAACAATTGGATTTTGCCCAAGTGCCATCTCACCTTTTTCCATAGACGGTCCGTCAGCGATGAAATCACCTTTTTCAACAGTATCACCAACTTTTACAAGTGTCCGTTGATTATAGGCTGTTCCTGAATTCGAGCGACGGAATTTCGTAATATGATAGACATCAAGTGAGCTATCCTCACGGCGCACTTCAACTTTATCAGCATCCGAATAAATGACTTTACCATCATGCTGAGCAATGACAGCTGCACCTGAGTCATGGGCTGCTTGATACTCCATACCCGTTCCAACATAAGGAGCATGAGGATCAATCAAAGGCACAGCCTGACGCTGCATGTTAGCCCCCATAAGGGCACGGTTTGAATCATCATTTTCCAAGAACGGAATACATGCCGTTGCAACAGCGACTACCTGTTTTGGTGAAACATCAACAAAATCAACAGCACTGGCTGGGTATTCTTGGTTATTACCTTGATGGCGTCCCATAACGATCTCTTCTGCAAAAGTACCATCTTCATTCAATTTAGAGTTAGCTTGCGCTACAGTATATTCGTCTTCTTCATCAGCGGTCATCCAGACGATTTCATTTGTGACAATACCTTTTGCACGGTCAACCTTACGATAGGGCGTTTGGATGAAGCCATATTTGTTAAGATGTCCGTACGAAGACAAGTTGTTAATCAAACCAATGTTTGGTCCTTCAGGTGTTTCAATCGGACACATGCGGCCGTAATGAGTATAGTGCACGTCACGCACTTCATAACCAGCACGGTCACGGGTCAAACCACCAGGCCCAAGGGCTGACAAACGACGTTTATGAGACAGTTCAGAAAGCGGATTGTGCTGATCCATAAATTGAGATAATTGAGATGAACCAAAGAATTCTTTAACCGCAGCTGTCACGGGACGAATATTAATGATTTGCTGCGGCGTTAAAACTTCATTATCTTGAACCGACATACGTTCGCGAACATTGCGTTCCATACGCGCTAAACCAATACGGAACTGATTAGCAAGCAATTCACCAACAGCACGGATACGACGATTTCCAAGATGGTCAATATCATCTACTTTCCCAAGACCTTCTGCAAGATTAAGGAAGTAAGACATTTCAGCCAAAATATCTGCAGTCGTCAAAGCGCGAATTTTATCATCAGGAGTCGCATTCCCCACAATTGTCACGACGCGATCCGGATCATTAGGCGCAAGCACCTTAAATTTCTGAAGTGTTACAGGCTCTGTTACAACAGCATACTCATTTGGAGTATAAATGAATTTGTTCAACTCGCCATCCAATTGTTGGGCAATAGAATCAATGATATCGCGGGTCATGACTGTTCCAGCTTCAACAAGAATTTCACCGGTTTCAGGATCAACTAAATTTTCAGCAATAGTTTGATTTAAAAGACGTGTCTTGATATTAAGTTTCTTATTAACCTTATAACGGCCGACAGCTGCTAAATCATAGCGGCGCGGATCAAAGAAACGGGCTTCCAGCAAACTGCGTGAGCTATCAGCAGTCTTTGGCTCTCCCGGACGAAGACGCTCATAGATTTCTTTAAGAGCTTCATCCGTACGTGAATCTGAAAGATTTTTATGAATATCTTTTTCAATGGTATTGCGAACCAAATCGCTATCCCCAAAAATATCAACAATTTCGTCATCACCTGAGAAACCAAGCGCACGCACTAAAGTTGTAAATGGAATCTTACGCGTACGGTCAATACGTGTGTAGGCAATGTCTTTGGCATCTGTTTCAAGTTCAAGCCATGCTCCGCGGTTAGGAATAACTGTCGAACCATAGCCAACCTTACCATTTTTATCCACTTTATCATTAAAATATACACCCGGTGAGCGAACCAGCTGGGAAACAATAATACGTTCACCACCATTGATGATAAAGGTACCCATTTCAGTCATAATTGGAAAATCACCAAAGAAGACTTCCTGAGTTTTAATTTCGCCGGTTTCTTTATTAATCAAACGAAAGGTTACAAAAATAGGCGCCGAGTATGATGCATCATGGATACGAGCTTCCTCCAGCGTATACTTAGGTTCTTTCAATTCATAACCAACGAACTCCAATTCCATTGTATCTGTGAAGTTTGAAATGGGAAGTACATCCTCAAAAACTTCTTTTAGACCAGTATCCAAGAAATCCTTGAATGAATCTGTTTGGATTTCAATCAAGTTTGGAAGATCAAGAACTTCCTTGATTCTTGAAAAACTACGACGGGTACGATGTTTCCCGTATTGAACGTCATGTCCTGCCAAGATATAACTCCTTTTATAGTAAGATACTGAGACCCTTCAGATCAGACACTAAACGTTATAATGGTTTAGAAAGCACAGCTGTTTTTATCTGATTTTTGGGGTCAAGTTCGATTGTCTACTTCTGTCCTTCTTGTCTATTTTCAGAATATTTAAATATACATTACAAATGTCAATATAAGCACAATTCATAAGAAAAATGACACAAAAAGAGCAGCTAAATCCGACCGAATAAGTTTGATTTAACTGCTGTTAGCCTTAGTTGGACAATATTTCAACTAAAACACACGACAAATAGTTGCAATTATTATACCCTATTTTATGCATTTTTGCAAGCTACTTAGAGCTTGATAGACTATTTGTTAAGGATTTTATTCCAAGCATCTTTGTAGTTACTGTCACTGCCTCCAATAGCAAAATTATAAACGGTATCTCCAGCACCATTTTTAGCCCAATAACTAGTGGTTGTATCCCCAGAAACAGATATACTCTTGCCATCAACAGTAACGGTAGCCGGTTTTTGACCTGTTGACTTGAGAACTGTTGATTTCATCACACTATTTGATAGTTCAAATTTTTGACTCGTGTCAAACACACTTGGGTTAGCATCATAAATAGCATCAACAAGATAAGCCATATACTGAGCATTATGATCATACCCCGAAGTTGAAGCCAGAGAAGAATTATCATCATAACCAGCCCAGCCTCCTAGGGTTGCGTTCGGAGTTGAAAGAAGCAGCCAAACATCAGAATAATTATCCGTTGTTCCCGTTTTACCAGACCAATCAGCTGTCGCTGCTGTAGCATTTAGACCTTTGAGGTCTTCATAAAATTTAGTAGTTCCGCCTTTTACGATAACTTCTTTCAATAAATTATTCATAATACTTGCTGTTGCTTCGGAAAATACCTGTACCCCTTCGTCTTTATGTTGGTAAATAACATCACCATTTTTTGAAGTAATAGACTCAACCATATAACCTTTCTGATAAACACCGCCATTAGCCAGCATCTGGTAAGCATTTACCTGCTGTTCAACAGTGGTTTCAATCCCGCCGCCGAGAGGCAGACTCTCAATAGCATAATTATCAACTTGATAGCCCATTTTTGACATATAAGCCTCAACATCAACATTATCCTGCAGCAGCATTTGATAAGTCCAGTAGGCTGGGATATTCCATGAGGTATTTAAAGCCTCCTGAAGAGTGACCATACCTGTTCCTTCATCTGAACCGTGCATGATCTTTTGACCGCCAGAAAAAGTCGCCGGATAATTTGATAACATGCTGGCACTTCCCATTAAACCTTGATCAATGGCAATACCATAGGCAATAATCGGCTTGATTGAAGAACCTGGAGAGCGAGCAGTATCCAAAGCATGATTGTTCTGATTACTGTTATAATCACGGCCGCCAATAAAGCCCAAAATGGCTCCCGTCTGATTATCCATCAAAACATTACCAACCTCAACACCGCCATTTGTTTCAGCATCCAAAGTATTGCCATATTGAGCAACTGCTGACTGCATAGCTGCATAAATCCCCTCATCAATGGTTGTTTTAACGGTATAGCCACCTGTCTGCAACTCTTCTAAAGCTTTTTCACGGTAGGTTTCCTTAGTCGTGTCATTTTTCAGATCTTGAGAAGATACACCTTCACGTTTTACCAGATAATCATACATAACATCCTCAGCTTCAGACATAACAGCGTAATAAAGGTAATCATGTGACGATGCCCCCGATGTTTGAGCAGCAACAAAATCTTGGGTGATGTCATACTGTTTATAGGTGTTGTACTCATCCTTGCTTAAATAGCCTGCGCGGTACATATTGTAAAGAACATCTTGCTGACGAGCTACACCGACAGAAGTATCGTCTTTCATTTGACCAGCTGACGTATAAGGCGTATAAGAAATAGGATTTTGCGGAAGCCCTGCAAGATAAGCTGCCTGCGGAATGGTTAAATCACTGGCAGATACACCAAAAATCCCTTGCGCAGCTTCTTCAATTCCAGCAATATTCTGCCCTTTATTATTACGTCCAAAAGGTGACACATTTAGATAGTCCGTTAGAATTTCATCCTTACTGAGAGAACGCTCTAGCTGCAAAGCATAAATAATCTCTGTTACCTTACGTTTAAAAGTTGGATCATCTCCTGTGATTTGCTGTTTAATTAGCTGTTGAGTCAAAGTGGAACCTCCACTAGACGAACCAATACCAAGAACCGAAGATACCAAGGCACGAAAAACTGCCTTAGGCACTACCCCACTATGGCTTTTAAAATTCTCATCTTCGGTTGCAATAACAGCATTTTTTACATTTTCAGAAATAGCTGAGCCTTCAACTGGCTCTCGTAATAAATCCGTATCAATGTCAGAGATACTGTCGCCATTGGAATAGTGCATTGAGGAAATCAAACTGACCGTCGAGATTTGTTTGAGCAAATCATTATCAGACATGCTTTTAACATTTTCAATCTGACTGCCAAAATAGCCCAGACCAATACCCGCCCCCAGCATTGTCAATAAAATAACAACCACATAGAAAAAATCTGATAAGAGTTTGAGCGTTTTTAAGAAAACATCCCCAAAATCAAGCCAAGACAGCCCTTCTCCTTCACTTTTGTTCCCAGAGCGGTGTACTTTAAAATAAAATCTGTCTGCCTTTTCCTGCGATTCGTTTTTATGAAAAAATTTTGTCAGTTTAGTCTTGAATGTATTTAAAAATTCCACTAGTTTATCTTTTAACATCAGAACACCTCAAGATTATTATAACAAACTTTGACAAGGCTTGCATAGGTTCCTTATCTTTTGGTATAATGGAGGGTACTATTAAGCATTTACTGGAGAAAACGATGAATATTTTTGAAGAATTAAAAGCACGCGGTCTCATTTTTCAAACAACGGATGAAGAAGCTTTAGAAAAAGCACTTACCGGAGGCACTCTTGCTTTTTATTCAGGCTATGATCCAACTGCCGATAGCCTTCATCTCGGCCACCTGGTACCTATTCTAGTTTGCCGCCATTTGCAGCTGGCTGGTCACAAACCCTTCCCTTTGGTTGGAGGAGCAACAGGTCTTATTGGGGATCCATCCTTTAAAGATGCTGAACGCAGCCTGCAAACTAAGGAGACGGTTGACAGTTGGGTAACTAGCATTCAAGCCCAGCTTTCTCGTTTTTTGGATTTTAAAAATGGAGATAATAAAGCTGAGATGACCAACAACTATGATTGGTTTGAAAATGTTAGTTTCATTGATTTTTTACGTGACATCGGGAAATACTTCACCGTCAACTATATGATGAGTAAAGAATCGGTTAAGAAACGTATTGAAACAGGAATTTCTTACACCGAATTCGCTTATCAAATTATGCAAGGTTATGATTTTTATGAACTTAACCGCCGCCACAATGTCACTTTGCAAGTCGGCGGTTCTGACCAGTGGGGAAATATGACCGCTGGAACCGAACTCCTTCGCCGCAAAGCCGATAAAACAGGACACGTCATTACCGTCCCTCTCATTACAGATTCAACCGGTAAAAAGTTTGGTAAATCTGAAGGCAATGCCATCTGGCTTGATGCAGACAAGACATCGCCTTATGAAATGTATCAATTTTGGTTGAATGTTATGGATGAGGATGCTGTTCGTTTCCTGAAAATTTTCACTTTCTTATCGCTTGATGATATCGCTGAAATTGAAGAAAAATTCAATGCAGCACGCCACGAGCGTCTGGCTCAGAAAATTCTAGCACGCGAAGTTGTAACACTTGTTCATGGTGAAAAAGCCTACAAGCAAGCACT
Organism: Streptococcus dentiloxodontae; assembly: GCF_053206925.1. Taxonomy (NCBI): domain Bacteria; kingdom Bacillati; phylum Bacillota; class Bacilli; order Lactobacillales; family Streptococcaceae; genus Streptococcus; species Streptococcus dentiloxodontae. The sequence continues at coordinate 38,374 of NZ_JBRUHR010000020.1, forward strand.
CAATATCACCGAGCAGCTCTTCGCGGGAAATATTAAAAATCTTTCTGCTAGAGAACTCAAACAAGGTCTTAGCAATGTTCCTAACCACGCTGTTCATTCTGACGATAACCACAATATCGTTGAAATCCTCGTAGCTGCTAAAATTTCATCATCAAAACGTCAAGCACGTGAAGATGTACAAAATGGAGCTATTTATATTAACGGTGAACGAATGCAAGACTTGGATTACACACTTTCAGATCATGATAAAATTGATGAAGAACTCACTGTAATCCGTCGTGGTAAGAAAAAATATTTCGTTTTAACCTATAAAAAATAAGAGTTTGAACAAAGCAGTTCTAAACTCTTTTTTTTTTACAATTTTAGTACATAAAACGCAGGTGTCGTGAATGACTTTGTTGACTTCAATTTAAAGTTTTCCCTGCACAATTGTTCATTAGGTAATTTTTGACATCTGCTCAGAAAACTCTTTTTTCAATTTTAAACTGTCTCACAAACCTTTTGAGCTATGAGAAGCTGAGAATACTTTTCTCTCAGACAGTTAAAATTGAAAAATAGAATAAGCATATCCTAGATCGTTTCAGGTTAGTAATGAAAAATGAAGACCTACCGATAAATCGAAGATTTCGTCTTACCGATTTCCATCTCTCTCCTTTATTTTCCAATAGTGTTTAATCCGGATAAATATAGTAAACTGCGCCTCCCCAAGTTGCAGTAGTAGGATTAAACCAGCCACGAAAATTTGAAATGTACTGCTTACCAGCGTAATTCGCTTCTTTCACCTGAATTCTGCTATTTGATTCAACTGCAACAACATAGGCAACATGCCCATATCCGCCTCCATCATTAGGCCAGACAGCAATTGACCCAACAGCTGGTGTTGTTCCCGTACGAAAACCTTTTCTTGCTGCACCATTTGCCCACTCTTTGGCATTGCCTAGATAGTTTGGAATCCAAGGCGCTAGCGCTTTTACCCCCCATGTACACTGACCAACTGGATAGGTATTAGCTTCATTGAGATAAGTTTTAATTTTAGGCTCTGCAGCCCTATTGTTCGTACTAACAGCGGTCATATCTTGATTTGGCAAAACAAAACCACCGCTGCTCCCATCTGTATACGTAACATAAGCATGAATATTATAAGAGCCAGATAAATTGCCATGTTTTGCAAGATTTGCTTGAATAAAGATTTGCCCATCATTTACCTTGTTTGAAGTATACCAATAAATATTGGATTGATTTGACGCAGACCAAATAGCTACATTAATTGACGCAATGGATTTGGAATACAAAGTCTCACTTGCCTTGACTAAAAAGCTACCTGAAGTTTTATTGATATTTTCAAGTGTTAATGTGGGCTGTTCATAAGATACGATACTGTCAACCGTGTAACTGCCAGATGTTATGCCAGAAAATTTCCCATCTAGGGAACTAACACCATAAACATGTACAGAGTAATTTCCTAAGTCATAACGATGATTTTTCAAAGGAACTGAGACTGAATAAGTCGTTGCATCAATTTTTTGTGCACTATACCAGATAATATCATCTTGTCCATTTTTATCTGACCATATTGGAATCTTAATATCTGAAAAATAAGTCGGCACATTTGAAAGTGTCATTTCATAACGAGTATCGCTAATCTTATTTGTCGCAAGCTGAACAGCCGAATTGGCAAGTGTTACAGTCTGAGCGCCCACGCCTGTTTTTTGCCCATTAACATCAATATAAGTGTGAAATTGATAATCCCCATAAGACTTGTGGTTTAAAAATGGTATCTGAATATTTCCCGAATTATCAGCTGTATACCAAACAATATCATCTTGATCATTTTCATTAGACCATACCGCCGTTTGCAATGTTCCACTTTCCGGCAAAATATAAGACGATAATTCAAAGCCCGTCAATGTTTGTGTAACTTTAGGAAGACTAGCTGAAAAGCTCTGCTTCTCTAAAATTTGTCCACTCTGACTTCCATCAGAATAGGTTGTGTACACATGTGCATTATAACTGCCAGCTTTACGACCATGATTAGCAATGTCAAAATGAACGCTAGCTGTCTTCCCATCAGAAGAATTTGAGTGATACCACTTCAAATCATCCTGGCCATCCTTATCAGACCATATCGCAACTGAGACTGAAGCCACTGTCTTATCTGTCTTTGCTGCATCAACAAAAACATCATAAGTCCCTTCCTGAGTATTCAAATTACTATAGCTGACATTAAGTTGATTGCTCTCCTTCGCCAAAGCCAAAGGTGCTGTTCCCAAAGAACTAAGAACTGCTGCTGTAAACAATAATGATTTCGTTTTTTTCATAAAACCTCCTAAGTAATAGTTACATTTAAGTTATTCGAAATCCAGCAGCAAAAATTCAAAATAAGAATTTTTATTCAGTACAAAAGATTATTACAACTCCTGATATCTCCCCCTAGACCGATTGTTTAAACTCCATTAAGTAAACCTGCAGAGCTTTCATCATCTTCTTTCTCCCCTTAAAAGACCTTCCCTCAAGCAAAAGCTCCAACTGCTCGGCTTCCTCATACGATAAAGTCCTCCGATAAGCCGCAAGACCCTCCCGATAGGCAATCTGATCGCAAGCATCCATGACTTTAGACGGAACACTATAAGCAACCTCCGAAATCTCCTCATAAGCCATCTTATGAAACCGACGCTTCTCCGACTCCTGACGACGAACCTCATCGTTTAAATGATTAGTAAAAGCCGTCTTAAAATAACGCCGTAAAAGCCCAATATCCCCCAAAAGATAGGGATGCTTCTCCAAAAGCTTATAAAGCAAAAACATGGCTTCCTGCTCCATATCCGCCAACTCCCATAACTGCAGAAAATAATGACGGCTACAGCGTAGCACAATAGGTCTCACCCTATCATAAGCCAAAACAAAATCACTCTCTTTTACCATAAATCGTATCTCCTTTTAGTAGTGATACTCTTATTATAAAAAGTATAGGCAAAAGTGAACAGGACATCAATGTCCTATTTTCAAAAGAAAAGCAAAAAAACAGAGCTTCTTAAAGCTCTGTTCCTTAATGCTATAAATAAACTCCGCCAGTAGGACTCGAACCTACGACATCATGATTAACAGTCATGCGCTACTACCAACTGAGCTATGGCGGATGAAAGCTAAGCGACTCCCATATCTGGCAGGGGGCAACCCCCAACTACTTCCGGCGTGCTAGGGCTTAACTGCTGTGTTCGGCATGGAAACAGGTGTATCTCCTAGGCTAGCGTCACTTAACCAATTGAATA